>NZ_JAVDUA010000028.1:0-96822 GCF_031456105.1 Pseudomonas sp. BE134
ACCGGGTATTACATCCAGCCGACCCTGCTCAAGGGCACCAACAAAATGCGCGTGTTCCAGGAAGAAATCTTTGGCCCGGTGGTGAGCATCACCACGTTCAAGGACGAAGCCGAAGCCCTGGCCATCGCCAACGACACCGAGTTCGGCCTGGGTGCCGGCCTCTGGACCCGCGACATCAACCGCGCCTATCGCATGGGCCGCGCCATCAAGGCCGGCCGTGTGTGGACCAACTGCTACCACCTGTACCCGGCGCACGCCGCGTTCGGTGGCTACAAAAAGTCCGGCGTCGGCCGTGAAACCCACAAAATGATGCTCGACCACTATCAGCAGACCAAAAACCTGCTGGTGAGCTACGACATCAATCCGCTGGGCTTCTTCTAAAAAGCCGGGGGCGATACAGAAATCCTGCATCGCCCTTTTTATAGCTATCGCGAGCAGGCTCGCTCCCACAGTGGTTATCCAGTGTTCACATAACCAATGTGGGAGCGAGCCTGCTCGCGATGGCGTCCTTAATGACACCGCACAACTGCCCTGGCCGCTCTGGCACGGGCTTTGCGTGCCCGCTTTTCAACTAAAACGTCGTACCGCAAGTCCAAAAGATCAAACAATAAAAAGACAGCGAGGACTTATGACTTCATCTACACAGCTCAAACCCACACTCGGCACCCTGCACCTATGGGGCATTGCCGTCGGCCTGGTGATTTCCGGTGAATACTTCGGCTGGAGTTACGGCTGGGGCACTGCCGGCACCCTGGGTTTTCTCGTCACAGCCCTGAGGGTGGCGACGATGTACACCTGCTTCATCTTCAGCTTCACCGAACTGACAACCGCGATTCCCCACGCGGGAGGGCCGTTTGCCTACAGCCGGCGGGCGTTTGGTGAGAAAGGCGGATTGATTGCCGGTATTGCCACCCTGATTGAATTCGTCTTTGCGCCACCGGCCATTGCGATGGCGATTGGCGCTTACCTCAACGTGCAATACCCGGAACTTGACCCCAAAATCGCCGCCGTTGGCGCGTATTTCGTGTTCATGACCCTCAATATTCTCGGCGTCAGCATCGCCGCCACCTTCGAACTGGTGGTCACCGTGCTGGCGGTCGCCGAGCTGCTGGTGTTCATGGGTGTCGTCGCGCCAGGCTTCAGCTTCAGTAACTTCGTACTCAATGGCTGGTCGGGTTCCAACGAGTTCACTATCGCCTCCATCCCCGGCATCTTTGCGGCCATTCCCTTCGCGATCTGGTTTTTCCTCGCGATTGAGGGAGCGGCAATGGCCGCTGAAGAAGCCAAGGACCCGAAACGCACGATTCCCAAGGCTTACGTCAGCGGCATTCTGACCTTGGTTTTCCTGGCCATTGGCGTGATGGTGATGGCTGGCGGCGTCGGCGACTGGCGCCAACTGTCGAACATCAACGACCCGCTGCCCCAGGCGATGAAAGCCGTGGTCGGCAACGATTCGACCTGGATGCACATGCTGGTGTGGATCGGTCTGTTCGGCCTGGTGGCGAGTTTTCACGGGATCATCCTCGGCTACTCGCGACAGTTCTTCGCCTTGGCGCGAGCCGGTTACCTGCCGAGCGGCCTGGCCAAACTTTCGCGCTTCCAGACCCCGCACCGCGCCATTCTGGCCGGTGGTGTGATTGGCATCGCGGCGATCTACAGCGATGGCCTGGTCAACCTGCAAGGCATGACGCTGACGGCGGCGATGATCACCATGTCGGTATTCGGTGCCATCGTGATGTACATCATCAGTATGCTGAGCCTGTTCAAGTTGCGTAAAACCGAACCGAACCTGGAACGCACCTTCCGCGCACCGGGCTATCCGATTGTCCCGGGCATTGCGCTGTTTCTGGCGGTGGTGTGTCTGGTGGCGATGGCCTGGTTCAATCCGCTGATCGGGTGCGTGTTCCTCGGCATCATGGCGGCCGGTTACCTGTACTTCCAGTTGACCGCCAAACAACGCGCCGATGCGCCGTCCGACGCGATGCTCGAAGGTATCTGAGTTGCACTGGCGCCGGGCTTGCTGCCCGGCGCCTGCCATATAGAAGTGCACGCAGTTCCCCTATGGGAGCCAGTGTTATTGAGAATTGTACAAATCAGGAGGAATCGCCCCATGGCCGCATTCGCCCACTCCGTCGGCGCTCAGACCTATCGCTTCGAGAGCCTCAAGGACGTCATGGCCAAGGCCAGTCCGGCGCGCTCCGGTGATTTTCTGGCAGGCGTCGCTGCGCTCAACGATGGCGAGCGCGTGGCCGCGCAGATGGCTCTGGCGGACATCCCGCTGACTCACTTCCTGCAGGAAGTACTGATTCCCTATGAGGCCGATGAAGTCACCCGACTGATCATCGACACTCACGACATACACGCCTTCGCCGTGGTCAGCCATCTCACTGTCGGCGGTTTTCGTGACTGGCTGCTCAGCGATGCCGCCGATGAACAGACTCTGCGCACGCTCGCCCCCGGCCTGACGCCGGAAATGGTGGCCGCCGTGTCGAAGATCATGCGCGTCCAGGATCTTGTGCTGGTGGCGCAGAAAATCCGTGTGGTCACGAAGTTTCGCGGCACCATGGGATTGCGTGGCCGACTATCCACCCGCCTGCAACCCAATCATCCCACCGACGAGCCCGCGGGCATTGCGGCGAGCATTCTCGACGGCCTGCTGTACGGAAACGGCGACGCAATGATAGGCATCAACCCGGCCACGGATAGCATCGCCTCGATCTGCGCCATGCTGGAAATGCTCGATGCAATCATCCAGCGCTACGAAATCCCGACTCAAGCCTGCGTGCTGACTCACGTCACCACGTCGATCGAGGCGATCAATCGCGGGGTTCCGCTGGATCTGGTGTTCCAGTCAATCGCCGGCACCGAAGCAGCGAACGCCAGTTTCGGCATCAACCTGAATGTCTTGAAGGAAGGTTACGACGCCGGTTTGAGCCTCAATCGCGGCACGCTGGGCCAGAACCTGATGTACTTCGAAACCGGTCAGGGCAGCGCGTTGTCCGCCAACGCCCACCACGGTATCGATCAACAGACCTGTGAAACCCGCGCCTACGCCGTGGCGCGTCATTTCAAACCGTTCCTGGTCAACACGGTTGTCGGTTTCATTGGCCCGGAATACCTCTACAACGGTAAACAGATCATTCGCGCCGGTCTCGAAGACCACTTCTGCGGCAAGTTGCTGGGCGTGCCGATGGGCTGCGACATCTGTTACACCAATCACGCCGAAGCCGACCAGGACGACATGGACACCCTGCTGACCCTGCTGGGCGTGGCCGGGATCAACTTCATCATGGGTATCCCCGGTTCCGACGACATCATGCTCAACTACCAGACCACCTCGTTCCACGATGCCCTCTATGCCCGCCAGACGCTGGGCCTGAAACCCGCGCCGGAATTCGAACAGTGGCTGACAAAAATGGGTATTTTCACCCAGGCAGACGGCAAAATTCACTTCGGCGACAGCCTGCCCCCGGCCTTCCGCCAGGCGATGGCGCAATTGGGATGAGTGCTTTCATGGATAAACCACCCGTTGATCCACAAAACCCGTTGCTGGAGTTGCGGCGCCTGACCCCGGCGCGAATTGCCTTGGGGCGCACTGGCACCAGCATGCCGACCAGCGCCCAACTGGATTTCCAGTATGCCCATGCTCAGGCGCGGGACGCGGTGCATCTACCGTTCGACTCGGCAGGGCTTGGTTCGCAGCTGGCGGAGATCGGGCGCAAGAGTGTTTTGCTGCACAGCGCCGCGACGGACCGAAACAGCTACTTGCAGCGCCCTGATTTGGGGCGAAAGTTGAGCGATGAGTCGGCGCAGACGCTGCGCACCTATGCCTCGGCCAATCCCGGCGGCGTCGATCTGGTCATCGTGGTGGCCGACGGGCTGTCAGCGCTGGCCGTTCATCGCCATACCCTGCCGTTTCTCGCACGCCTGGAAGAACAGGTGCTGGCCGAAGGCTGGTCCGTGTCGCCGGTGATGCTGGTCGAGCAGGGCCGCGTTGCGGTGGCCGATGAGATCGGTGAACGATTGGCGGCGAAAATGACGGTGATCCTGATTGGTGAGCGCCCAGGCCTCAGCTCACCGGACAGTCTAGGTTTATATTTCACTTACAATCCAAAGATCGGCCTGACGGACGCTTATCGCAATTGCATCTCCAATGTGCGGCTCGAAGGCCTGAGTTATGGCATGGCGGCACACCGTTTGCTTTATTTAATGCGCGAGGCCTGTCGCAGACAGTTGTCAGGGGTCAATCTCAAGGACGAAGCGCAGCTTCAGACACTGGATTCAGACGCAGGAGCGGACATGAAACGCAACTTCCTGTTGGGTCAGACAGATGCCTGAACCGTTTCTGCATTGCGTTTCTGCGCCTGTTTAAGGCAGGATCGACGAACGGCCGCCACGGGTTTCCCATCGCCGTCAATGCAGTAAGACAGCCACTTGAAGACGAGACCTACCATGCGGATTATTCAAGCGACCCTCGAACACCTGGACCTTCTGACGCCATTGTTCGTGAAGTATCGTGAGTTTTATGGATCGCTGCCGTACCCGGACTCGTCGCGTGCGTTTCTTGAAAAACGCCTGCGTCGCAAGGAATCGGTGATTTATCTGGCGCTGTCCGACGATGACAACAATAAACTGATGGGCTTCTGCCAGTTGTACCCGAGCTTTTCCTCGCTTTCGCTTAAACGCGTATGGATCCTCAACGACATTTATGTCGCCGAAGACGCCCGCCGCCAATTGGTGGCCGACAATCTGATCCGTACAGCGAAAAAAATGGCCAAGGAAACCAATGCCGTGCGCATGCGCGTTTCCACCAGCAGCGGCAACGAAGTTGCGCGCAAAACCTACGAATCCATCGGGTTCAAGGAAGACACCGAGTTCAAGAACTACGTGCTGCCGATCAGCGACAGTCTTTGACGCTCACTGGCCCTCTGTGGGAGCGAGCCTGCTCGCGATAGATACACCTCGGTTTGACTGATTCACCGAGGTGAGGCCATCGCCAGCAGGCTAACGCCTACAAAAGCAACGCATCAACCATCGGTCTAGCGCAACATTCCCCACTACAAACTGAACGCTCTTTTCACACGTCAGCCCGTATAATCCCGAGCATTCCGACTTGTAAGAAAAACTACCTCGATCTGTAGTCTTACGCGAAGTCATCCGCACAGGCCTGCAGAGTCAGGCCGTCACCACAGGTGCCCCTATGGATTTCAACCCGATCGACATTATTCTGCATCTCGACGTTTACCTCGACATGCTGGTGACCAACTACGGGACCTGGATCTACGCCATTCTGTTTCTGGTGATTTTTTGTGAAACCGGCCTGGTGGTGATGCCGTTCCTGCCAGGCGACTCCCTGCTGTTCATCGCCGGTGCCGTTGCGGCCGGTGGTGGCATGGACCCGGTATTGCTGGGCGGCCTGTTGATGCTCGCGGCGATTCTCGGCGACAGCACCAACTACTTGATTGGTCGAACGGCAGGCGAAAAACTCTTCAGTAACCCGGACTCGAAGATCTTCCGCCGCGACTACCTGCAACAAACCCACGATTTCTACGACAAGCATGGTGGTAAAACCGTAACGCTGGCGCGCTTCCTGCCGATCATCCGCACCTTTGCGCCGTTCGTCGCCGGCGTCGGCAATATGCCTTACCCACGTTTCTTTTTCTTCAGCGTGATTGGCACGATCCTTTGGGTCGGTGGACTGGTGACGTTAGGTTTCTTCTTCGGCAACGTACCGTTCATCAAGCAAAACCTCTCGTTGCTGGTGGTGGGTATCATCCTGCTATCGCTGGTTCCGATGATCATTGGCATGGTCCGCAGCCGCCTCGGCAACGCCGCGTCCAAAGCCCAATCGCGCTGATCTGCGATGTGGTCGCTTAGCGCCTGGCGCCGCCAGCGCATCCTGGCCAGACACCCGATTGCCGACGACATGTGGCAACGGGTGCGCCATCACCTGAGCTTTCTCGATGGCATCAGCACCGCTGAAAACCAGTGGCTGCGCGAAGCCTGTGTGCTGTTCCTCGAAGACAAACACCTGACCGCCCTGCCCGGCGTCGAACTGCACCAGGAGCAGCGCTTGCTGCTGGCAGCACAGGCGCAATTGCCGCTGCTGAAGCTGGGCGACTTGAACTGGTATCAGGGTTTCCACGAAATCATCCTCTATCCCGACGACTTCCTCAGCCCCCAGCGCCATCGCGACGCCAGCGGTGTCGAACATGAGTGGGACGGCGAACACAGCGGCGAGGCGTGGCAGCAAGGCCCGATCATCCTCGCCTGGCCGGGCGTGATGGCCAGTGGTGGCTGGGAAGGCTACAACCTGGTCATCCACGAACTCGCCCACAAACTCGACATGCTCAACGGCGTCGCCAATGGCCTGCCGCCGCTGCACCCCGATATGCGGGTCAGCGAGTGGGCCAAAGTGATGCAAGAGGCCTACGACGACCTTGACCGGCAACTGGAACGCAACCCGGAAACCGAAACCGCCATCGACCCCTACGCCGCGGAAAACCCCGCCGAGTTTTTCGCCGTCACCAGCGAATACTTCTTCAGCGCCCCGGATTTGCTGTTCGAGGCTTACCCACGGGTCTATGAGCAGCTCAAGCTTTTCTACCGACAGGATCCACTCAGGCGGTTACGGCAACTTCTGGCCGAAGACCCGGTCTATCAGGCACGCGACTAAAGTCTGTACGACCCTTGGTACGTAGCATCCACGGCGGAATATGCCTATAATCGCCGCCACTTTTTGGTCAATCCGGCCAAGTAACTTTGGTCAACTAACGGGGGCACCGCCCAATGAGCTACAGCAAGATTCCGGCTGGCAAAGACCTGCCGAACGACATCTACGTCGCGATCGAGATTCCGGCCAACCACGCGCCGATCAAATACGAAATCGACAAAGACAGCGATTGCCTGTTCGTTGACCGTTTCATGGCCACCCCGATGTTCTACCCGGCCAACTACGGTTACATCCCGAACACCCTGGCTGACGACGGTGATCCCCTCGACGTGCTGGTAGTAACCCCTTACCCGGTGGCTCCAGGCTCGGTCATCCGTGCACGTCCGGTCGGCATCCTGAACATGACCGACGACGGCGGCGGCGATGCAAAAGTCATCGCTGTTCCACACGACAAGTTGTCCCAGCTGTACGTCGACGTGAAGGAATACACCGACCTGCCACCGCTGCTGATCCAGCAGATCGAGCACTTCTTCGCGAACTACAAAGATCTCGAAAAAGGCAAATGGGTGAAGATCGAAGGCTGGGCCGGCGCAGATGCCGCCCGCGAAGCGATCACCAAGTCGGTTGCAGCCTATAAAGGCTAAGACGCCAGTGGCCTCGCGCCAATGACGCCTTGAAAAAACCCCGGTTGATCCGGGGTTTTTTGTGGGCGCTGATAAAGTGATTTAAACAACGTGTTTATCTTTAGGTCGCTGCGGTTTTTTTCTGTTTAATTTGTTCCAAATACGTCTTACATCCGGTCGTAAATTTCCCTCGAAATTTGAACGGTTCGTTTATTCAAAGCCCCGCCCTGCGCCCGTAGACTCGTGTTTATGAAAAAGAACACTAGCGGCCCACGGTTCAAAGCACTCCTCGAAAAAGCGAACATCACAACGACAGGATTTGCCGCTTTTTTCGACACGGAAGCACAAAACATCCACAACTGGTACACCCGCGGTGTGCCCGCCTACCGCATGGAAGAGGTGGCCAGATTACTCTCGGTAAACAGCCATTGGCTCAAAACAGGCGAAGGTCCGGAAGACGCCAAACACCTGCACCTGCTCGACGAGTCGGGCCACACCTTCGACGCCCAGGCCATTCGTGGCATCTACACGGTCATCGAGCCGATGGATGTCGAACTGCCCCTCTACAAAGAAATGCCCGTCGCCCCGGGGTCCCCTAAAACCCACATCGTGGAAGACAACGGCCAATTCATCCGCCTGCCCAAAAGCCACCTCGACTCCCTGGAAATCAATCATGCGGATGTGTTCTGCGTTCACATGCTCGGGAACGGCATGGGCGCGAGGATTGAAGATGGCTCCACACTGGCCATCGACCGAGGGCTTACCAAGGTGATTGATGGGGAGATTTACGCCATCGATCATGACGGGATGCTCCGAATCAAATACCTGCACCGAATGCCCGGCAATGCGCTGCGATTGCGCAGCTATAACAAAACCGAGCACCCGGATGAGATCTTCAGTGCCGAGCAGATTGAGAAGCAGAACATCAGGGTGTTGGGGTGGGTGTTCTGGTGGTCGACGCTTAACAAGCGTCGGCCGGCGGTGCCGTTTTTGTAAACGCACAGCCCTGTAGCGGCTGGGGCAATCGCTTTAGCCACACACCACGCTGGGAATTTCTCCAAAAAATCAGTATGCTGCGCCCCACATTTGCGCATCGACCCGCCCTGCGGCTCAGATCGCACCGACAAGGCAGATGATTTTCTCGCCGAGTCCCACAGCCGGACGCAAGATCCGGGTGTACGTTTTGAAGGCTGGCGCGGTTTACCAAAAATGATCCAAGCCAGTCCCCGAGAAGCCGGCCACAAGCCGGCTTTTTAATGCCTGAAAACCAAGCAGAATAAGGGCTTAATACAAAACTCCATCTTTGACCCACACTTTGACCCACACCAAAACACTGGGTTAGCCTCTGCTCTAGAAACTGGGCTCCTGTCAAACGACGATCTGTGTCGCCCTATGCTCTAGCGCATATGAACGAACTGCGCAAAACGGCAACGGCCCCTAGGACATCCGCTTTAGCACTAGAAGAAGGCAATACTTAGGCGGCAATCGTCTAAAATATCGTTACTTAACTTGAAATTGTGCTCCGCAGCGCCTACTGTTCGCACCAGCTCATCTACCAGCCTTCGGGTGTCAGCGTAGAAGGAGTACCGGCCCCGTCCTCCTGCGGAGGGCGTGGCCAGCCTAATTCTTAATTTTCCTCGCTATATCGCTCCCAGCGTCCTTCCAGTTTTCTCTTCTGATGCTCTCGTTCAACCGGGTAGGCCGTCCACGGCAGGATGTAGTCCTTGCGCTCGTCCAATACCACTAGGTATTCGGCTTCGGCAAACCATATCATCACGCGATGGCCAGACCCTTTCCGCTCACGCCAGACCTTGAGTCCAGCGTTAGTAGCATTTTCGATAATCGGCTTGGGCCAGCGAATACGCTCGCAACGCCGCAAGTCGGGCAGTCGCTCAGCTTCGTCGTTGCCTTCGGAAATCATGTGCCAGAAGGTTGCCTCCTTGTCCTGAATAACCGGGTGGCGCTTCAAGCCCAAACGCTTACCAGCGAACACGGGTTTTGACACAACGAAGTCAGCACAAAAAACCTGGTAGATAGCCTCCAGATAACAAGAAAAATCGCCGCCGTAAGCCTTCAGTTCCTCCAGTGGCGGTAGCCATCCCGGCAGACTCATTCTCCGTTGCTCCCATTCCAGAAGAACAGGTTGAACTTGAACTCACGTAGCAGCGTGTTCTGCTTCAGGCTATAGCGGCTGCGCTCGCGGATACGCTCGATCAGCCTCTGCTTGGCTTCGCTGCCGTCTAGTCCGCGATGCATGTAGGACAGCGCGCCGATTAGCAGATCCGCCAGTTGAAGCTGCTCAGCTTCATGCGAGTGGATGCGTTGTACCCGGCGAATCACCCTGCGCGAGAAGTCATAGGCGTTGTTGGCCAGCACTTCATGGAGCTTGGCGACCTTCTCATGCCCAAGGGTGTCCTTGATGTCGATGTATACGTGATAACCGGCATCTGGCTCAAAGATGGTTTTGAGCATCGAGAAGTACATCTTGTAGTACCAGTCATCATGGCTCTGCCTGTACTGCTGATGATTGAGGCGCGCCTTGTCGGCCACGATTAGGGCGCGGAAATGCAGATCATCGTCATCGAAGAAATAGTCGATGCAGTCCAAGTACAACTGCAGCTTGGTCGAACCCACCTTGGTCCACTTGATCTCGAAATCCGGTGGCAGTTTGTGCTTGGTCTTGATTTCACGCAGGCGCTTGGCGATCTCCAGGCGCTTGCCTTCAGGGCACCAGACCGCGCCCAATACCATGGCCTTCTGGCCGTCGTTCTCCAGGTGGCAAGACTCGTCGCAGTAGATATTGAAGGTTTCGTTCATCACGCCACCGCCTGCTCGACCAATGTGCTAGCCAGCTGTTCGTTGAGCTGGCGGGCCTGGGTTAGGCGGAGTTTTAGTTGGTCGCAGAGGGCCATAAGTTGATCGACTTTGGCGACTATGCGGTGTTGTTCTGCCATTGGTGCGAGCGGGAATAGCAGCCCTTTTAGCGCAGTTCCGTTCACATTTGGCTGCCCTGTCCCCATTGAGTTGGCGTAAAGCTGGTCCCAATAAAACTGAGAACTCAAAAAAACTTTGGTGAAGTCAGGGTAGATCGAGTCAAGGCAGCCAATTCGGATCAGGTATGAGGCAAACACGGCTGAATGGGTAAGCCCTGAAACAAGATACGACTTGCCAATAGTCCCGCCTGTTCGAGCGATAACGATATCGCCATCTTTCAGCTCATAACCGGCAATTTCGGCTGGGGAAATGTCACATCCAGGAACGCTATCCCAGTTGACTCCATCATTTTGGATGTCAGTGATCCTGAGGAATAAGGGCTCCCCTTTTTGGTGATTGGCGGATGCAGTGAATCCATATTGAACATCGCTAGAAACCTGCCCAAGCTGGGACCACTCCCATCCTGCCGGTAGCTCAAACGGCTTTTCCTCTTCAGTAATTTCTGTCATCGGCTTTGGCTTTTTGATCCTCCCTTCCGCCACCAATCGCGTCTTTTCCACTGAAATTCGCTTGAGCAGTTCGCTGGCGGGTTCGTCGGTGGGGTCTTGGGGGACTAGTTTGCCCATTACGGCCAGTTGCAGTAGGCTTTTTTTGAGGGCGTCGATGCTGGGTTCGGTGGTGAATAGGGTGTGGAAGTGTTCGGCCAGGCGCTCCCAGCTGGCGGCGAAGTCGGTGGCGTCGCTGGCTTGGGTCAGGCTGTCGAGCAGCGCTTGCACCAGTTGGGCGTGGGCGCTTTCGGCGTCGGCGTGCTGAGCTTCCAACCGGTCGCACAGGGTCATCAGTTCATCGACTTTGGCTACGATGCGGTGTTGTTGAGCGAGAGGTGGCAGAGGAATTGGCAGTGACCCTACGTGCCCTTGGTTCACTGTCTTTTGCCCTGTTGTGCTCAGGAACAAACTAGCGATAGTGCTTCGTATGATCGCGCCATCGCCAACAATCTTTAGATACGCCGAGCAAATGATGTCTTGAGGAAATCTCATGCGGATAAAGTGGTCGCACGGAATGGCTTGAAGCTCAGTCCGACATACTATGAAGCGGCCTACGAGATCTGCGCTTCCGTTGACACGTATGAGGAGAATATCGCCAGACTCCAGGCAGTACTTGCTGATCGTCGCTTCTTCTAGGGTCAGGCTTCTAGTGTCTTCGAGTGAGATTTCCCCCGACTTAATGTCTGCAAGCCTTAGCACCGTAACGGTGATGCCACTGGAATCACCGCGACTAGAAGCTCCGTTTTGAAAATCAGGAAGAAGCTCTGAGAGCTTGCACCACTCCCAGTCCGAAGGGACTTGAAAGGGTTCTTCGCCGGTCATTTCCAGCAAAGATTTCTGCTTCTTGAGCCGCCCCAAAGATACCAACCGTGCCTTTTCCTCGGCGATGCGCTTAAGCAACTCACTTGCCGGCTCGTCATTCGGGTCCTGCGGCACCAGTTTCCCTCGCACCGCCAGTTCT
Source organism: Pseudomonas sp. BE134 (assembly GCF_031456105.1). Classification (NCBI taxonomy): domain Bacteria; kingdom Pseudomonadati; phylum Pseudomonadota; class Gammaproteobacteria; order Pseudomonadales; family Pseudomonadaceae; genus Pseudomonas; species Pseudomonas sp. BE134. The sequence continues at coordinate 11,740 of NZ_JAVDUA010000028.1, forward strand.
AGAATCAACTCACGCAGTTTTTTGATGCCATTGGACGCACCGGCCAGCAGCGGCAGATTATCGGTCAGTAACGCTGTCATACCTGGCGCTCCAGGGCTTCGGCCAGCACCACCTTGAGCTGGTCGCGCAGCTCGCTGATCTCGCCTCGCAGCAAGGCGTAATCACGCAGCAGCTCGTCCGGGTCGTGGCTGATCTGCTCGCCGATATGTGGGTTTTTGCAGTCGAGATTCAAGTTGCGCGCTTGTAGCTCTTCGACGCTGACCCTCCAGGCAAACTCGTTCTCCACCCGTGCAGCAAAGCCATCGGCCTCGCTGCCCCACCAGGCTTCCTCGACGGTGAACTCTTCGATACGCATGGGGCGGGTTTTGGAGTAGTTCTTTACGCCGGCCGGGTACTGGTGTTCGTAGAACCAAACCTGCTTGGTCGGCGTGCCCTTGGTGAAGAACAGCAGGTTGGTTTTGATGCCGGTGTAAGGGTTGAACACGCCGTTTGGCAGGCGAACGATGGTGTGGAGGTTGCACTCGGTGAGCAGCTTTTCCTTGATGCGATTTTTGATGCCTTCGCCAAATAGAAAGCCATCGGGCAGCACCACGGCGGCGCGGCCACCGTCTTTGAGTAGCTGCATGATCAGCACCAGAAACAGGTCGGCGGTTTCGCGGGTGCGGAAGGCGGCGGGAAAGTTGGTTTCGATGCCGTCTTCTTCCATACCGCCGAACGGAGGGTTGGCGACGATACAGTGAACGCGCTCACTAGGGCCCCAGCTGATCAGCGGTTTGCTCAGGGTGTTGTCATGGCGAATCTGGCTGGGCACCTCGATGCCATGGAGGATCATGTTGGTGGTGGCCAGAAGGTGAGGCAGCGGCTTTTTCTCCACGCCGAAGATGCTAGCTTGTAGGGTGCGTTCATCTTCGGCAGTTTTTACATAGCGGCTGCGCTTGTGCTCGATGGTGCAGGTGAGGAAGCCACCCGTGCCGCAGGCCGGGTCCATGACTTTCTCGTCCAGCTTGGGGTCGACCATGCGCACCATAAATTCGGTGACGGGGCGCGGGGTATAGAACTCCCCGGCGTTACCGGCGTTCTGCAGGTCACGCAGCAGTTGCTCATAGAGGTTGCCGAACTCGTGCCGTTCCTGGGCCTTGTTGAAGTCCACTCCTTCCTGAATTTTGTTGATCACCTGGCGCAGCAGCTGGCCGGACTTCATGTAGTTGTAGGCGTCTTCAAACACGCTGCGCACTACGAAGGCCGAGGGCGTACTGCTGTATTCGTGCAGATTCTGCAACTGGGGAAACAGGTTGCTATCGATAAACTCCTTCAGAGCATCACCGGTCATGCCTTCCGGGTCCGCAGCCCAAGTGCGCCAACGGCAGCTCTCAGGGATGGGCGACTGGTAGTTGTCGTCCATCAACTCCCATTCTTGTTCACGGTCATCGAAGATCTTTAGGAACAGCAGCCAGACTAACTGGCCGATGCGCTGAGCGTCGCCGTCGACGCCAACGTCTTTACGCATGATGTCTTGGATGGATTTGATCGTGCTGCTGATGGACATGTTTACTTCCTAAACAAATTTTCGCGGTGCCAGGCCAGATAGCTGCAGTGACGCGGCTCGATCTGACGCAAGCGCAAATGGGTGTGCAGATGTAGCGCCGTGGCGCTGTCGGGGTCCAGCTCGGAGCTGAGGCGAATCAGCCCCTGGTCGTCAAAGGTGATAAGGCCCTGATCGAAGGCCAGATCGAGATTGGGGGAGAGCAGCACGCCATTATACGGATCGAGACGTTCATTGGCGCTGGCCGCACGCCAGGGCTTGATATGCGAGGCGCGCAGCAGGGCCGGCACGGTGCAATCGGTGATCGCACAACCACCCCAATAGGCAAGCAACGCCTGGCGATATTCACCCTGACCGATACGCGCCTTGATCAGCGCCTCACGTTCGGTGTCTGTGATGTCGTTGCTACTGAGCATTGCGTCAAACTGCTCAGCCTCCACCATCTCCGCCTGTAGTTTCGCTGTAGCACTAAAACAACGATGCCCAAGCAGCGCTAGCAGCTGTGGAAGATCTGCGCGGGTAGAGATATCCAAAGCGACAGCCAGTTTGCTAACTGAACCCTTCACCTTGGGGAATCCCCTAATATTGGTGTTTTTGTATCTGACATTAGGTTGTGTGGGCGACAGGGTTTTGATCGCATCCCAGTTAGGTGAGGCAACATGGTCAGGATGGATAAGGAATGGCTGCTCACAGACAGGAGCACCCGTTTTACTCATCTTCACGAATACCAAACCACTCAGGTCCGAATGTTCGTAGCCGTTGGCGTGTTTGTTTTTGACGATGAGAACAAAACCAAGGCGTTTAAGCTCATCGGCGATTTCAACTGAATTCAGCTTATTCATAGGTTAGGCGTACAACTCCTGCTCCAGCGCCTGAATAGCTTTCTGGTAACCCGGCTTGCCACCAAATGCCTTTACCAACTCGATGGGCGCACCGATCTGACTGAAGGGGTCGAGCTGGAGGATTTTGATGTCTTCGATATGTTCGATGCCGGTGTCGGCATACTTATCGAGCAGCGCCTCAATTACCTGACGCGCTGCGCCGGAATACTTGCTGAAGTAGTTGCGCTTTTTCACTTGATCGGCGCGCTCCTGGCGCGTGAGGGCCGGCTGGTCAAAGGCGACATGGCAGATCAGATCGAACGGATCGAGGGGCTTGCCTTGCTTGGCTTCCACCTCTTCGGCCAAGGCTTCCCACATCACCCCCTGGGTCGCCATTTCCTCGATGATGGCCTTCTTCTGCTCGGCATCACCCCAGCGGCGCAGGAAGTCGTCCAGCGAGGCAAACTGTCTCTTCACGCAGGCGCGAGTGTAGTCATGGAGCGACTCGGTGATCAACTTGCCGTCGGGGCCGTAATACTGCACACGCTCGGCGATGACGTAGATCGGGATGCTGTCGATGACATACTTGATGCGTTTTGGACTGCCCTCCTCGCCCTCGCCAAAAGGGTCGTCTACCTCGCCGTCACCGCCGGCGGCGACGCCGTCACCTTCGAGCATATCGTCTGGCGGTACGGGTGAGTCGTCACCTTCTGGGGCGTAGATCACCACCGGGTCACCATCGAAGGCGGGGTCGGCAAACAGTTCGGTGGCCTTTTTGAAGTCCATGATGGTGAACCAGTACTTGCCATGGTCTTCGTTGATGCGGGTGCCCCGACCGATGATCTGCTTGAACTCGGTCATCGACTTGATGTGCTGGTCGAGTACGATCAGCTTGCAGGTCTGGGCATCGACGCCAGTGGTCATCAGCTTGCTTGTGGTGGCGATGACCGGATATCGCGCTTCCGGGTTGATGAAGTTATCCAGCTCGGCCTTGCCCTCTTGCTCATCGCCGGTGATGCGCATGACGTATTTACGGTTTTCTTTGACGCGCTCAGGGTTGAGGTTAACCAGGGCCTGGCGCATACGCTCGGCATGGTTGATGTCGTCACAGAAAACGATGGTCTTCTGGAATGGGTCGCTGGCCTTGAGAAAGTCGGTGACCTTCTGCGCCACTAGTTGGGTGCGCGCCTCGATGACTAGGGTGCGATCCATGTCCTTGAGGTTGTAGATACGGTCTTCAATCAGCTCGCCATTTTTGTCGAGCATGCCCTTGGGCGGCCGCCAACCCTGGAGGTCTTTGTCGAAGTCGATGCGTACTACTTTATAAGGGGCGAGAAAGCCGTCTTCAATGCCCTGTTTGAGGGTGTAGCTGTAAACCGGCTCGCCGAAGTAGGTGATGCTGGAAACCTCTTTAGTTTCCTTCGGTGTGGCGGTGAGGCCTACATGGGTGGCGCTGGAGAAGTACTCGAGGATCTCGCGCCAAGCGGAATCTTCGGCGGCGCTGCCACGGTGGCATTCGTCAATCACCACCAGATCGAAGAAATCCGGGCTGAACTGTTTGTAGACGTTCTGCTCTTCCTCAGTGCCGGTCACGGCTTGGTACAGCGACAGATAGATCTCGAAAGACTTGTCGATCTGCCGTTTGCTGATTTTGGTCATCGCCTGGCCGAACGGCTTGAAGTCATTGTTCTTGGTCTGGTCAACCAAGATGTTGCGGTCGGCAAGAAACAGGATGCGTTTCTTCTGTTTGGACTTCCACAGGCGCCAGATGATCTGGAAGGCGGTGTAGGTTTTGCCGGTACCGGTGGCCATGACCAACAGGATGCGCGACTGTCCCTTGGCCACGGCCTCGACGGTACGGTTGATCGCGTTGGTTTGGTAATAACGCGGCATGCGCCCGGAGCCGTCATTATAGTAGGGCGACTCGATTTTCTGGCGGGCGTCAACGCTCAAGCCTTTCGATTGGCAGTAGCGCTGCCACAGCTCGTCAGGAGAGGGGAACTGATCAAGGCTCAGCTCGGTTTCGACCTGTTCCCCGGTGCCGGTGCGGTCGTGGAATAGAAAGCCATCGCCATTACTGGAGAACACGAACGGGACGTCCAATGCATCGGCATAGCCGAGGGCTTGCTGCATGCCAGAGCCAATAGAGTGCTTGTTGTCTTTCGCTTCTATAACAGCGATCGGCAGGTTGGCTTGGTGATAGAGAATGAAGTCAGCTCGGCGGGACTCTCCTCGGGTGTGCAGCTTGCCCCGGACGATTATGCGACCTTTGGTAAAGCTGACTTCCTCGCGCACCTGCTTGTGCAAATCCCAACCAGCTTGCTGGATGGCTGGGGCGATGTATTTGCTGCAGATGTCCCGCTCGGAAAGCGACTTTTTGTCCATAACCCCAATTCCTTTTCAAGCCGGCATGGTCGCTCCATTCCGGCACGGCTGATCGTGCTTGATTGGCGTAAATGTACCTTGTTTGATGGCGGCTTGGTGGATGATCAGGTTGTCATATCGCCAACGCAGATCGGAGCTGCCAACGCAGTGCTGGCTTTTAGGTCGCGACAAGTGGCCGCAAAGACTTTTTATTGGTGCTTTCAGGCGCTGGCCAAGTCCCTGATTCTGAGGACCGTGGTGGTTGAGCAGTTGGCGTGCCTGGCTGTTGCGCGGATGCCAAGGCCTGCACCGAGCAGTTCCGTAACGCGCTTGTGTAGATCTTCATCAATCGGCCGGCCCTGATACTTGCCGGCAGCTTTGGCCTTCTCGATACCTTGGGCCTGACGCTCGCGACGTTGCTCGTAATCCTTGCGCGCAATGGCGGCCATCATTTCCACCAGCATCGAATTGATAGCGCTAAGCATCCGCCCGGTGAACTCGTCGCCCTTCGTGTCCTGCATTCCCTGGTGACTGGTCGGCAGATCGAGCGCGACGATGCGCAAGCCCTTGGAATCAATCGTGGCCTTGAGCTTCTGCCAGTCCTCCACCGGCAAGCGGGAGAGCCGGTCTATCGACTCCACCAACAGCACGTCACCCTTGCGCGCATCTTTGAGCAAACGCAGCAACTCTGGCCGGTCTGCGGAGGCGCCGCTGGCATTCTCCAAATACACGCTCGCGATGACCTTGTTATGTTCGCTGGCGAACTGGTCAAGCGAGGCTTGGGCGCGGCTGGCGTCTTGTTCTTCGGTGGATGCTCGGAGATATGCGCGGATGAACATGACGTGCCTTCCGTATCAGTTAGGGTGCTCTACTAATACTGTTGCACTATGAGTGTCACTTATCAAGCGGAAAGCGCAAATAAATGCGAATCTGCGCGTATCAGCTCAGGCATACCTATAACTGCCGTAGTCGCATGATGGCGTCTGAGATGTCTTGAGCATTCCGGTCCAGCGTTTCCATGGCCGCAATTGCGTTGGCGGCAACGTCCCCAACTCCATTCTCAGAAAGCCACTTGGTCACCTCCTCAATGGCCGCACATATGGCGTGCTGGTTGTGCAGGAGCAGTGTGAGTGCGTCTGCTGTGGCTATGTTGGCTTCAGAGTTATCTGACATGGGTATCGTCCTTGAGTAACTGGTGCGGGAAGACTAGCTGAACTCGCCGCTGGCTCGAACCACTTCTCCAGAACCGCTGACGCCTGGGCAATTACACTGACTTGACCACCCATTTGCATTCGACCTAACCAGCCATCTGCGCCGGATTTGATCCGCCCCTTAGCAAACATGACCGGCAGTGAACGACCCATAGCTGCCCTTCGCGAAGGGCGGAGATCAGCCGCTCTCTGCCTGTCGACTCTTGTGTGTGTGCATTGGTCAACCGTATGCAAACGGCGGTCACCGCGAATGCAAATGTCTTGTGAGTGGCAATGCATTGGGTGGCCATGTGCGATGCAATTAAGCGTTTAGAAACACTTGAGAATTCACCACATTCGACGTGTCGCATGAGGCTAAACGCTCCACGACGACCTCTTCGCTTCGATAAAAGAGGCCGATGGTAGTGGGTAATCCTGCGTTGCTGCCTGCCTGAGCGTGGGCCGGATCAATGAGAGATCGCTGTCCAAGTGTTTGTAGAATGGGCGTCAAAGTGCGCGTGGAATCCGCAGACCAACTTGGGCACAGAGGCTATACCCCCTTGAAACATTGGGTTTGGGGGGTTATCAGAGAGAGAGAGAGAATTGTGTCAAAGTCGAAAAACCGGCGCGGATATACTGCTCGGCGGCAACGAAGTGAGAGCCCTGGACGATTCGACTACCAGCCTTTGACCCCACTCATGTCGGGCAACTTGTGGGCGATGCCCTTATGACAGTCAATACAGGTCGCCTGCCCGCTGGCCAGTGATGTGGAGTGCATATTGGCGGCGCGTTTGCCCTGGCGGGTAAAGTCCATGAATTCAAAGTTATGACAATTGCGGCACTCGCGAGAGTCGTTTGCCTTGAGCCGTCCCCACTCGTGTTCGGCGAGTTCACGCCGCATACCGAGAAATTTTTCCCGGGTATCGATCGTTCCGAACACCTTGCCCCACACCTCTTTGGACGCCTGCATCTTGCGGGCAATCTTGTGCGTCCACTCATGCGGGACGTGACAGTCCGGACAGGTAGCGCGTACGCCAGAACGATTGGTGTAGTGAATGGTGTCCTGCAACTCGACAAACACGTTGTCGCGCATTTCATGGCAGGAAATGCAGAACTTCTCGGTATTGGTTGCTTCCAGCGCAGTGTTGAAACCACCCCAGAAAATCACCCCGGCGATGAACCCGCCGAGCGTCAGAAAGCCCAGGCTGTAATGCACGCTGGGGCGACGCAGAATGCCCCAATAGTCTTTGAGCAGCGCACGCAAGGATTTCATGGCCTCTCCTTAAGGTTTTTGCTGGCCGTTGATTTCGTCTTGCAGCACCTGGTCAATATTCTTGAAACTGTTGCCCACCAGTGGCTTAACGTCTTTCTGTGGCACGTGACACTGAGTGCAGAAATACCGACGTGGCGACACTGCGGCCAGTGCCTGACCATCACGGTCCATGTAATGGGTGATGCTGATCATCGGCGCCTGAGTACGTGCGCTATTGGCGCGGCTGTGACAGGACAGGCACTTGTTGCTGTTCTTGTCGATCGGATACCCGCGAATGCTGTGCGGGATGGTAGGCGGCTGGTCGGGATAATTGCGCTCGCGCTTGAGGTCCTTGTTCTCGTCCTCTGCGAGCGGCGGTGCCGGCAAATCCTCGGTCAAGGTCCCTCCGGGTCGCCGGCCGTCCGGCGCAGGCGCATCCAGCGGGTAACCAGGTTGAGCCGCGAATGCCACCGGTATCCACAGCAACAGAGCCGCCAGCAAAGACAGCAAATGACTCTTCATCTGAGCGCTCCTTATGCCGTCTTGATCAACTCAATCCTGATCGCACATTTTTTGTAATCAGTCTGCTTGGAGATGGGGTCCGTCGCATCGAGCGTGACCTTGTTGATCAGCTTGTTGGCATCGAAGAACGGTACGAACACCAGGCCTTGCGGTGGTTTGTTACGACCTCGGGTTTCGATGCGCGCACGCATCTCACCGCGTCGGCTGATCAGCTTCACTTCGCTGCCTCGACGGGCATTCAAGGCTTTGGCATCGGTCGGGTGCATGTAGACCAACGCATCAGGGACTGCCTTATGAAGTTCCTCGACACGCTGGGTCATGGAACCGGTGTGCCAGTGCTCAAGCACTCGTCCGGTGCTCAACCAGAATGGGAACTCCGCGTCGGGCGATTCCGCAGGGGGCTCGTAAGGGAGCGCGAAAATAATCGCCTTCTTGTCGGGATAGCCGTAGAACTGCACACCGCTGCCCTTCTCCACGTAGGGGTCATAGCCTTCCCGGAAACGCCAGCGTGTTTCCTTGCCCTCGACCACGGGCCATCGCAACCCACGTTCGGTGTGATAGAGATCGAACGGGGCAAGGTCATGACCGTGGCCACGGCCGAATTGGGCATATTCTTCGAACAGCCCTTTTTGCAGGTAAAAACCAAAATCCCCGGCCTCGTCGTTTTTATAGCCCGCCGCCATCTGATCAAGCGGGAATTGATCGACCTGACCGTTCTTGAACAACACCTCGTACAGGGTTTTGCCCTTGTACTGCGGTGAGGCCGACAATATTTCCTCGGACCAGACTTCGTCCGTTTTAAAGCGCTTGGAAAACTCCACCAGTTGCCAGAGGTCGGACTTGGCGTCACCCGGCGCCGAAACCAATTGATGCCAGAACTGCGTACGTCGTTCCGCGTTGCCGTAAGCGCCCTCTTTTTCGACCCACATCGCGGTGGGCAGAATCAGATCGGCCGCCTGGGCCGAGACGGTGGGATACACATCCGAGACAATCACAAAGTTCTCGGGATTGCGCCAACCCGGCAACACTTCCTGCATGATGTTGGGGCCGGCCTGCATGTTGTTGCTGGCCATGGTCCAATACACATTGAGCACGCCGTCCTTGAGCATCCGGCTCTGCTGCACGGCATGGAACCCGACTTTTTCATTGATGGTGCCCGGGGGCAGTTTCCAGATTTTCTCCGCCGTGGCGCGATGCTTTGGATTGGTGACCACCAGATCAGCGGGCAGGCGATGGGAGAACGTCCCCACTTCCCGCGCCGTGCCACAAGCCGAAGGCTGCCCCGTCAGGGAAAAAGGACTGTTGCCCGGCTCGCTGATTTTTCCGGTCAGCAGGTGGATGTTGTAAATCAGGTTATTCGCCCAGACGCCCCGCGTGTGTTGGTTAAAGCCCATGGTCCAGAAGGAGACCACCTTGCGCTTCGGGTCCGCATACAGTTCGGCCAGGGCCTTGAGTTGCTCGGCCGGCACGCCGGTTTCCTTGGCGGTACGCTCAAGGGTGTAAGGTTTTACGAACGCCGCGAACTGCTCAAAGTCGATGTCACTCCAGGTGTTCGCCTTGGCCGCATTCTGGGCCTTCATCTCCAGTGGGTTATCGGGACGCAGGCCGTAGCCGATGTCATCCGTACCTTTGGCAAATTTGGTGTGTTTGCTGACAAAATCCTTGTTGACCGAGCCGCTTTCAATGATGTGGTTGGCAATGTAATTGAGGATGAAAAGATCAGTCTGTGGCTTGAACACCATGGGGATGTCAGCCAACTCAAAACTGCGATGCTCAAAGGTCGACAGTACGGCCACCTTGACGTTGGGCTGACTCAATCGGCGATCCGCCACCCGGCTCCAAAGAATCGGGTGCATCTCCGCCATGTTTGAGCCCCACAGCACGAACGCATCGGTGACTTCAATATCGTCATAACACCCCATCGGCTCATCCATACCGAACGTGCGCATAAAGCCCATGACCGCCGAGGCCATGCAATGACGCGCGTTGGGGTCAATGTTGTTGGAGCGAAAACCCGCCTTCATCAACTTGTTGGCCGCGTACCCTTCCCAGACGGTCCACTGACCCGATCCGAACATGGCGATTGACTCGGACCCTTTATTTTTTATCGCCTCCTTGAATTTCAACTCCATCACATCAAATGCTTGATCCCAGGACACCGGTTGAAACTCGCCTTGTTTGTCGTACTGCCCGTTGGTCATGCGCAACAGCGGCTGAGTCAGGCGATCAACGCCGTACATGATCTTCGATAAGAAGTAGCCTTTGACGCAGTTCAGCCCGCGATTGACCTCGGCTTTCACATCACCATGAGTGGCGACCACCCGATTGTCCTTGGTTGCCACCATGACGCTGCACCCGGTACCGCAAAAGCGGCAAGGCGCTTTATTCCAGTCCAGGGCCACCCGGTCTTCTTCAGTGATCAGGTTGCTGGCAGAGGTAAACACCGGGAGCCCCGCCGCCGCTGCGGCGATCCCGGCGGCCTGGGCTTTGACAAACTCGCGTCGAGTCATAGGCATGTGCTTTCTCCCGTAACATCGAGAATCTCGTGATAAACGAGGGCGGCATTGAGCACACCCGGCAAGCCGTTGATCTCACTGATGCGCCGGGAAATTTCACTTTCGTCTTCCATCTCCAGCACCACAACCAGCTTGCCGGCGGGACTTTCCTGGTGCAGTTCAACGCCTTCGAGCAAGCGCAAGTTGGCTTTCACCGCCTCGAACAATTCAGGGTGGGCAAGCACCACCAGACTGGCTATATGCAGCGTCTTTTCCATGACCCGTACTCCCCGTCTTTTGCTAAAGATGGAAAACGATCAATTAGGTGGACCAGGAGGGCCGAGCAGCATTTGCAGAAACCAGACAAAGAAGCCGTAACCACCCACTATCGCCACGGACAGCAATGGAAAAAAAATGACAATCAGAAAAAAGAACAGGCGGGTTTCTTTGCGCGCTTGCTGGGTAGAGTCATCCGCTGATGGCATGGTTATCGCTCCTGCCAAACTTTGAATTCAGCCTAGACGGCCCACATCACAAATTCCACTAAACGGATTAACGGCAGAGCTAAGGAAGGTCTGAGCCAAGAGACAGATATTTTCAGATGACGAGTCGAAGGACAGGCTGACACAACCAATTCGAGCTCACGTGACCGGCGGCAAGCGAGAAGCGGAGAGAGGTAACAGGAAGTATCGACCCAAATTTGATGTTTTCCCCAGTCAACTGGAGCCCAACCCATTAGCGACGCCATATCGCTGATATTGCATTTTTTGAAAATCGAGCGTCCACTTTTGGCCGATTGCTGACTATCTCAATCGGCGGAAATCGACAAGAAACCACCATCCAACGTCCATAAAGCGACGAATTTTATGAGTTTTCTGCTTTATATACGCGCGCACGCGCGCGTGCGCGTACTGCTCTGAAAATCATCAAAATTCGCTCGCTTTAGGGACGACGAAAATCCACCTGTTTCAGTACGCTTAGGGAACTGATGAAACACGGTTCTGGAACAGAACCACGTCACGCTCCAGCTTCTCTTCGATAGCCAGACGCACGAACTCTGAACGGTTGGCGCTGGGATAACGGATCAGCCGATCAATCGCGGCCACGGTTTCAGTTTCAACTGACACAATCAGCCGGGTCTTGGGGGTTTCCTTGAATATCCTGTTTTTGCTCATGGTTGTTGACCTAACGAGTGTCGCGGTTTCATGGGGTTGGTTCAGCAGTGTTTTGGCGATTAATGATTCACAGGAGGCGCACGCCAAGCCGGATTGCTGCGGATCAGACATGCCACTGTCTTGGGCAATTGGTGTTGCTGTTCCACCAAGTCATGCCAGTCGAGAAAACCTTGCTTCATCAAGTACTCCGGCGAAGTGTCCAGATGGGCCGCCACGCGACGCAACCAGTCCCCACCATCCATGATGGGCGTCGGCTGCTTCGCCAACGTGCCGGCAAGGGCCTTGTCGATTTCCTCATCAGTCAGCGCTCGCTGGATACCTGGCACGGGCACTACGGATAGCAGGAGAGCGCCATGGCGACGCCAAGCATCCTGCTCGACCTCTGCCGTAGTCTGCTCGAGGAAATGCTGCACGACCGCTCCAGACTCCAGAACCAGCAAGTGGAGCCAGGCCAGTGGTGCGTATGTAATCTCGGTCAACACGTCCGTGCGGTGCTGCTGCATATAGCGCCGCACGTCGTCGGTGACGAGTTCGATAGGGCTGAGGCGCAGCTTCCCGTTGATAGCTTCGACAGTCAGGCCGCAGCCATTGAGGTAGTCCAATGCGGCCATATCAGAACTCCACATAGTTGATAGCGACGACCTGAACACCTGCTTGTTCCGCCTCAGCGCAGAACAAGGCCTGTTCCGAAGTCCTGAACGTCCTGATGTCCTGCTTGCGATCATCGATTGGCAGGACATCAGGACTTGCAGGACTTGAGAAAGGCCCTTGTTCCGTCGGAACAATCTCCCACTGCACCGATCCGCCAATCTTTCCGAGGCTCCGGCATTCGACCCCCAGCTGGCGCAGAGCCGGTGCAGCACGACGCAGGGCATCGGCAAACGCCTTTGGCGACTTCGGCCACGCATCGCAGTAAGTCGGACGGAACTGTTCGAGCACGCCCATCAGGGCCATTGCCGAGGCGCGGCGGCCATGGCGGTGACGGTCGACCCACTCCAGCACAGCGCCAGCAACCGGACTGGCATCGATGGTGCGGGCGATGCTTTCCTCCCGGCTGGCGGTGAACTGTTTCATAAATTCGGCTCCGGATTGGCCGACTGCTTCGGCAACGGCCATGCCGAGCCGCGCGAACTCCACAAGGCGAGGCTTATCGCCAGCGGGCAAGTGCATGGACGGCAGCAGCGCGAGTGCCTTTGCCGCAATGTCGAGCAGCGCGCCCAGTAGCTGGCCGCCTTCGGCTTCATACGCCTGCCACAGACCGGTCACCTCGACTCGCTTACGAACGATGGGCATCTCGATACTGAGCGTGCGATCAATCAAGTCTTGTGCGGTAACGGCAGCCGAGATGCCGTTGATGCCAACCGGGCGTTTCACATTGATGATGCTTTCGTCTGCGTCAGTGAACAGCTTGCGCTTGGCATAACCGCCGCCGGTCGCCACCGTACAGAGGGCGTCCTGAATCTGCGCAGACAGGTGACTAACATTTTCGTAGCAGACGATCCACGAGACCCCGGCACCGACAAACACATCCTCGGCACTCTTCGGCGCAGTGCGCAAGTCGCAGGCATTGGGGTCGATCAGGCGACGCAACGCTTTGTGCGTGGTGCTCTTTGCGGTGCCCTGCTCACCCATCAGTTCGATCACCGGGAACGGAGTGTCCGGGCGCAAGCACTCGACCAACCAGGCCAGCACCAGCAAACGCTGATTTGCGGGAATGTTGGCGATCTTCCACAACTCGTTGATCGAGCCACCTTTGATCGGCATCGGCAACGGTTGCATCGGCTCGGGGCGAATGAATTTCACTTCCAGCAAATCGCAGATGGACCAGCGACCAGGCTCGATGCAGATGACCCGGCTGTCTCCTGGAATAGCCAGATCGAGGAAGTACTGACCAGACGACCCGGCGACCCGGACATGAACTGGCAGGCACTGGCCATCGAAGCGACCCAAGCCGGAAAGGGTGGACAGAGCCTCTCGCACGGATTGGTCGCGTGCCGACTTACCCGTATCCTTGTAGAAGCTCGCCACAAGCCAGTCGCGGAACTGACGACCATCTACCCGACGCACTTCCCCAGTACCGCGATCCTGCGCATACACCTCCTTGTTTTCGTCGTGGAACAGTTCGACGCGGGCTTGGACATAGTCGACCAGCTGCGACGCCTGGCTCTGCCGTTCGTTTTCAGTCGCACCTTCGCCGCGGCCGTCATTCAACGAGGTCGGCTGCGAGTCGATTTCATCCCATTGCTTAGCGAAAGGGTCCTTCCCAGTCATGGCTTCACCTGCAAGCGTTCGAGGCGGGCGAGGGCCAGGTTGAAGCGGGCCTGATCTAACGAATTCAGAGCCGCTCTTTTGGCGAGCTGAGCATTACCAGTAGCAACGATGGCGCGCTCGCGGATGATGGCGTCGCGACTTGGGCCAGGCTTGCGGGGTTTACCGATGCGCGCCGGAAACAGGTCGCGCGGCTCCAAGCCGGCAGCGGCTACGATCTGGTCGAAAGTGCAACCCACCCAGCACTTGATGAGGACGATGCCTTTCTGAGTTTCGCGGATGCTCAGCGAGGGAGTCCGGTCGTGGTGCGCGGGACAGCAGGCAACCCAGCGTCCGGCCTTCACCAGCTTCACTTTATCCAGCGTTGACAGCAGTTTTTCGATAGGAGTTACGCCCACGGCAGCACCTCCAAAACCAGCAGCATCAGCAGCAGTTCGGCGTTGGGTGGCAGCATGACCAGCATGGCAAAGACTTTCTCCAGGCAAGCCGAACCCCGCGCGGCCAAATGGCCGCGTTGAAAGTAATTCATGGCTTAGTCCTCTAGGGGCGAGTGAACGCTGGACAAGTAGTCGCTAGTGTTTTCCAGGTAGGAACGACCAAGTTCATGGGCGAGGGAGATGCGCTGAGTCAGGATCGAATGACCTGCAAACAGCGGTTTGGATACTTTTTCGTTGGGGTGAATGACGATCGGGCTCCACAGTGCTGCAGATGCATCCAGAACCTCGAACTGCGGAGATGCGTGCAGAGTGTTCCAACTGGTGCCATCAAGCCGGGTTTTCTTGGCGCTGCGGCTGAGTAGCCGGCAAAGGGAGTGGTCGTTTTTCATTATTGGCGAACCCCCAATTGCTCGGCAATCCACGCCTCGACTTCCAGAGAATCCCAGCCGACCGCATGAGCGCCAGCGATGCGGCGGGATTTCGGGAAACGGCCATCCTTCATCAAATCGTAAATCGTGGTGCGACCCAGGCCGGTTTTAGCCTTCAGCGTTGTCATGCGCCAGATACAGCGGGGAGATTGCACTGTTACGGTCATCGTCGTTATCTCTGGGGGCGCCTCGAAGTGAGGCGGACGATGCCTAAACTATGTGAGCGGAACAGAGGGTGCTAAACCACTAAATCGGAGCATTTAATGGTTTAAACTTCGAAGCCATCCAGCAGGCCATGAAGCTCGGTATCGATAAGTTTTTCAGCGTCGTCTCGATGCTTCACCAGTGCGCGATGTACTTGACGCTCCGAAACCCCATAGCGGTCAGCCACATCGTTGCAGGCTGCTTCCCAGCCAAGCCCGCCTCGTCTGCGAAGTACGGCAGCCGCTGATAGACCGAAGTCCCGCTCAATTTTGCTGGCGTCCTCTGGGCGTCCACGTCCTCGCCGCAGTAGCAAAGTTGCATCCTCCTTGTCAGCTGTTCGCTCCAAGGTTTGCTTGAAAACCTCCGTGATATAGCGCGTAAACACACTCGTGTCATATGGCAGACCAGCGGTCATTTGTTCGAGGAAGCACTCGATCAGGCATCGCTCTGCGTATGTCTCGCCATCCAGCGCGCACAAGAGCCCCACTTCAAGGTCATCAGGTGTTGCGTCTGCCCACTTAGGTCCTTGTTGCACTTGATTCAAATCGAGTTCGGTACGCTTAGTCATGGATTATTTTCCGAATCGGGAGGACGTTATGTGCTGGTTGTTTGGTCGCGTAGTTTGCCCAATCGGCCATAAGAGCGCGACGCTTCTTGATGAAGTCGGATCGGGAGTAAGCAGCCTCGGTCTGATTGCGCTCATCGTGAGCCAAAGCCAGCTCGCAGATTTCTCGAGGATAGTTGGTGCACTCGTTTGCCCAGTCGCGAAAGCTCGCCCGGAAGCCATGTCGAGTAATATCGGCATGGTCGAGACTATGTAGCAGGTTGCGAATGGCGTTAGCGTGCATGACGCCGGTTTTTCCTTGGCCAGGGAATAGATATGGACTGTCCTCAGCGATGCATGGCATCGACTGCAGCAGCTGGAGAAGCTCGACAACCTGGGGAGCTAGGGGAATATCGAAGGCTTGACGCATCTTCATGCGCTCGGCGGGCAGAGACCAGACACCACCCTGCAAATCAAATTCCGCCCAAGTGGCAAGCCGGACCATCTGCGCACGTGCGCCGGTCAGGATAAGCAGGCGAGCTGCCATGCCGGCGCGCGTCTCGCTCTGTACCAGCTTGACCATAAGCCCCGGTACGTCGCCCCAGTGCATAGCAGTAAAGTGCTGACGCTTGCGAGCCTTCTTCTTCTCTGCCTTACTTAGCAGATTATCCAGGTGTCCGCGCCAGCGCGCTGGATTGTCACCATCGCGCAGGCGGCGGGCCTTGGCCGCGTCCAATACCTGTTCAATCTGACCGCGCACTTCATCGGCGGTACGGGTCTTGGTTGCCCAGATCGGCTGCAACACCTTCAAGACGTGCTCGACTTGAATGTCGGTGGTCGACAGCTTGCCGATAACGGGGAAGGCGTATAGCTCCAACTTTCGCAGCCAGCCTTTACGCCATTTCTCCGACCAGTCAGTGCCGTGGGCGTTCCGGTATTCGGTCGCCAACGTCTCGAAAGTCACACCTCGAGCCTGTGCCTGTCGTTCAGCTTCACGCTTGACTTCTCGCTCGGCATCACGGGTGGCAAGAGGATCATCTCCAGCAACCAAAACTTTTCGTTGATCTGCGGCCAGTTCGCGAGCCTTCGCAAGGGTAACGGTTGGATAAGGGCCTAGGCCCATCTCCCGGCCTTTGCTCGCCAGTTTGTAACGGAAAATCCAACTGGGTACTCCGGCTTTGCTTATCTGGAAATACAAACCATCGCCGTCGTTGGTTTTTCCTGCATCTCCAGATTTAACAAGTGATTCGATTGCCCTAATTGTCAGCTTGCCCATAAAGCCCCCATCATTCCGACCCACACCTTGACCCACACCTTAATCGCGGTTTACAGCGTTCGATGTCGGACATATCTGGACTGATAGTAGGCTTAAACCCTTGTAAAATCTAGGCTTAGAGGACGTCCACAAAAAACCTCGGACCACAAAAAAGCCGGCCACAAGCCGGCTTTTTAATGCCTGTGAAAAAGTGCGAATCAATGTCTAGCTCGATAGGTAAGCCCCAACACTGGTTTAAGTTATCCGCCAACGGCAAATTGGACAGAGTTAGATTGCTCTCAAGCGAGCAACCCAACCAATACATCGCCGCTTACGCTTTTTCAGCTAGAACGACTAACTAGCAAGCTGGCGCAGGCGATTCCGGATTGATCATTAATTTATACTCCCCACCGATCAGCACAAAACCGCAGTCATCACAGGGAAGCGTCCATGCCCGTTCCAACTTACGATCAGTTCATCGAGCCCATCCTGCGGTTTCTCGCCACTAAACCCGATGGAGCTCCCGCTCGGGATGCCTATGAAGCTGCAGCAAAAATGTTGCAACTGACTTTAGAGCAGCGTGAAGAACTGATCGCCAGTGGGCAGACAACCTATAAGAACAGAGCGGGCTGGGCACACGATCGGCTCAAGCGTGCCGGCCTTTCCAGCAGTGCCAAACGCGGGTATTGGAAACTGACTGACGCAGGTGTGGCCTACGCCAAGGAACATCCAGCCCCCCTGCTGGCCGGCGCAGTGGAACATTTAGCCATTGGCTATATGAATGTGAAGCTGAAGATTGCCCCTGACGCGGCACCTCTGGATGAGGAAACACCCGTTGAACCTGACGTCACCTCCGCCACCGCAAGCCCGGATGATCGGCTTGAACAAGCCCTTCAGGAATTGCGCGAAGCCACGGCTGCAGACCTGTTGGATAATTTGTTGCAGGTGAGCCCCAATCGCTTCGAAGTGATCGTGCTGGATGTGCTTCATCGCCTGGGCTACGGCGCCAGTCGCAATGACCTGCAGCGAGTCGGCGGCTCGGGGGATGCCGGCATTGATGGCATCATTTCGCTCGACAAACTGGGATTGGAGAAGGTTTACGTTCAAGCCAAGCGCTGGCAGAGCACGGTAGGTCGCCCGGAACTTCAGGCTTTCTATGGCGCACTCGCCGGGCAAAAGGCAAAGCGCGGGGTGTTCATCACAACCTCCGGTTTCACCGCACACGCGATCGATTTCGCCAAATCGGTGGAAGGCATCGTGTTGGTGGACGGTACGCGACTGGTGCATCTGATGATGGATCATGAGGTGGGCGTTACATCGAGACTGTTGCGGCTGCCCGCGCTGGATCGCGATTATTTTGATGAGGAGTGAGTTGATTTCTGTACTTTGAGCTCAACTCGCAAAGGGAAAATAGTGGCATACCGAAATCATTCAGCCAGAGTGATCAGTGTTGGAACGAAGAGGGTTCAGGGCTGAGCCAGACAAACGCAGAGGTCAAGGAGACTGAATATGCCGGACGTCAAAAACATCAAGGATCAAAAGCTTCTGTACCACCTCACCTCGGTTGAAAACCTGAGTGGTATTTTCAAAGAAGGCTTGAAGCCTCGAGCGGATCTCGCTGCCTTCAAAGACGTGGCAGACGGTGAAATCCTGAAAAAGCGACAAGCCCTCAAGCTTGAACGCTATGTGCCCTTTCACTGGTTTGCTGCAAATCCATTTGATGGAAGCGTGCAACGCAGCAGACCTGGCTCCAAATTCGTTCTGATCTCGGTTTACCGAACCGTTGCAAAACAAAACGGCTGGAAAATCGTTCCACGCCACCCACTGGCCAGTGATTCGATCCAGTTATTGGATTATGACGAGGGTTTCGAAGCCATCGAGTGGGAAGTCATGAGTACCCGCGAGTACCACGATCCTCACTGCAAAAGTATCTGTATGGCGGAATGCCTTGCGCCAGGCGTTGTTAAACCGGATGCCTTCTTCAAAGTCTTCACTCCTGATGCGGAGGTAGAAGCACTCTGCGTGGCTAAAATGCGCGAGGCCGGTGTTAATGTAACCACCGGCGTGAATCAGAGAATGTTTTATCAATGAACTACACCAGTCTGAATCCAGAGAAGGCTCTGATTTGGCGTATCGTCCATCGCGATAACCTGCCGTGGATTCTGGACAATGGGCTGCACTGCGCAAACTCGAAGGTTCTGGCACCGCAGTACGTGAATATCGGCAACGTCGATTTGATCGACAAGCGCCGATCCCGCCGTGTGCCCATCCCGCCAGAGGGGTCTTTGGCCGACTACGTACCCTTCTATTTCACGCCCTTCTCTGTGATGATGAAAAACATTCACTCCGGATGGAGCGTTCAACAGCGTAGCAATGACGAGATCGTGATTCTGGTCTCCAGTCTGTACCGCGTAGAACAGCTTGGCTTACCGTTTGTCTTCACAAATGCACATGCCTACCCGGATTGGACAGACTACTACAGCGATCTGGCTAACCTCGGCGAAATCGATTGGTCTATCCTTCAACAGCGCGATTTCAAACGTGATCCTGATGACCCTCGAAAGATGGAGCGTTATCAGGCAGAAGCGCTGATTCACCATCACCTACCGATTACAGGACTCCTTGGCATCATGTGCTACACCGATGCAATGAAAGAGCGCATAGAGCAGGAAGTGGCCGCTAGAGGCCTGACGTTGCCTGTTCATGCGCGTCCGGGATGGTATTTCCAATGATCAGATTTACCCAAGGCAACCTTCTGGAGGCCAAAACCGAAGCCCTCGTCAACACGGTGAATACCGTAGGTGTGATGGGTAAAGGCATCGCGTTGATGTTCAAAGAGCGTTTTGCTGAGAATTACCGTCTGTATTCGGCTGCATGTAAAGCTGGCGTAGTGGAAACAGGCAAAATGCACGTGACGGCCGTTAACGAACTTGAAGGGCCTCGCTGGATCGTAAACTTCCCTACCAAGCGTCACTGGCGCTCTCCGTCACAAATGGCGTGGGTGACAGAAGGCTTGCATGATCTACGACGTTTTCTGATTGAAAATGACGTTAAGTCTGTCGCCGTACCGCCACTAGGCGCCGGCAACGGCGGTTTGAAATGGCCAGAAGTTCGCGAACAGATTGTTGATGTCTTGAGTGATCTTGATGTCGATGTGCTGGTATTCGAGCCTTCCAGCCAGTATCTGAATGTCGCCAAACGCAGCGGAGTGGAAAAGCTCACCCCTGCTCGCGCGCTCATTGCCGAATTGGTTCGACGCTATTGGGTTTTGGGTATGGAATGCAGCCTGCTTGAGATTCAAAAGCTGGCCTGGTTCCTGGAACGCGCCATAGAAAAGCTACCGGACACCGAGAACCCTCTGAATCTTAAGTTTGTAGCTCATAAATACGGTCCGTATGCCAATCGATTGGAGCATCTGCTCAATAATCTTGATGGTAGCTATCTGCATTGCGACAAACGCATCAGTGATGCCGGTATCACTGATGTGATCTGGTTTGATCAAGAGCGCAAAGCCTTCTTGCAGACCTATCTAAAAACAGAGGCCAAGGAGTATTCCCAAGCCTTGGAACGCACGGCCGAGTTGATCGACGGCTTCGAATCGCCCTTCGGCATGGAATTGTTGGCAACGGTCGATTGGCTGCTAAGTCAGGAGAGGGTTTCACCAACTGTTCCTGCTGTGCGCGAAGCATTGAAGCAATGGGATGGTGGAGCCGGCGCTGCCACTCGCAAAAGCAGGCTCTTTGACAATTCGGCGCTTGATATTGCACTCAAACGCCTGACTTCCAGTAGTTTCAAACCTGAGATGTCTACCTGCTAGGAGAGGTCAGCTTTTTGTGCAGGCTGGAAACAGTCTGCACAAGGACCTTCTCTAAACTGCTGTAGCCGTCACAAAGCCCTCCTTCCCGGCTGTTCACGATCACGCCGCAATCCTACCCCGCCACGCTATGAAGCAGCACCTTATACGATTGCAAAAACGGTCGCGGCAGGGATGGCAGTTACCTCGCACCCTGCCACGACCCCACACATCACCCAACCCCCATCACCATTTCACCGAACCGCTTGCACAATATCCCCGCAAAAAATATCGACGCTGCCATCCTCGGGGGTCGTACGCACAAGGATGGAGTATTTTCCGGACAACAGGTCCGGCAGGGGAATTGGCGCACTTCGGTAAAACGTCCAACCGGATTCAGCAGCGCGTTGAGTAGTAATCCTGTCGTTCATGTCGTAGGCCACCGACCCAGGCTGTTGGCAACTGCCTTTAATGACAAAGGTGAAGATGCGCAATGGCAGGGTGGCGCCCTCTGGAACGCCGGTGAGATAGAAGTCGAAATTGGTTTCACCATCCACTGCGTTCAACGTCGCATTGGCGATCTGGCCGGCATTCTTTTGAGTGGCTTTCAAAGGAACGGTGATCGTATGGTCAGAAGAACTGGTGCAGCCAAAGAGACTTGCGGTGAGCAATAGTGCTGTCAGTGGAGTGCTGTAATTCATTGGCAACCTCTATCGGTGGAAGAAGTGCGCGGGGAAATGTGGGTATAGCTCATTAACATCGTGCTGCACTTACCCCGCCACGCGATGAAGCAGCACCCCATACGATTGCAGAAACTCCACCGTGCCGTGGAATATCAAGCCAACCCCCATGGCAGAGACGAAGAACCCGACTATTCGTGTGGCGGCATCGATACCTTGCGGGCCGATTTTCTTGAGGATGACTTGAGCGTAGGCCAGTGACAAATAGGTGGTGAACATGACGGCGCAAAGGGCCAGCGCCACCACGGCGAACGATATCACGACCCGATCGGCCTCCTTGATGGTGCTGGTCAGTCCGATCACGGTGGCAATCGCACCGGGGCCAAACATGATTGGCATGGCCATGGGGATGAAGGACACATCCTGATCAGTGTCGTGGTTAGTTGGAATCAGGGTGCTGTTGGGCGACGGCGCGAACAGTTCAAAACCGATACGCATCAGAATTATCCCGCCAACCACTCGAATCATACTCAGTGGCACCTCGAACAGACGCAGTAGCAGGTTGCCGAAAATCAGGAAAAAGAACATCAGCAGTAATGCATAGATGCAAGCTTTACGTGCCACCCGGCGGAGCTCGGCATTGTCCTTGCCTTGCAACAAACCAAGGAATACGGGTATCGCCTCCAAGGGATTGATGATGGCCAGTAACGTGGTGAACATACCGATAAACAACGTGAAATATGAGTTCATGGCGCACCCTCGATTGCAGACCGTTTTACATCACCATAGCGGATGGGAAGCGATGAGCTCGTCAGGGACTTGCTCTGCCGCCAGGACTGGCAGGGTTGAACTCCATCGTCACTGAGATATCTGAGGTGCGTGGCGTCCAGACACCCGGTAAAACTAGCTTAAAAACGGGTAACTGGAGGGCGGAACCGGTTTGAATAGCAACTATTACCAAACCACCTACACTTGATCCCCAACTGACTGCTGTAGTCATTGGCAAAGTGAGCAGCCATGTAACCACCAATGATTTACCAATCCAACCATGGGTAATCATCATGAAATTCATGATTTTGGTGCAGCGTACCTGGAGCTCCGTCATCTCTGCGAACCGTCCAAACGGCCATGTCAGGCGACGTTTTGGTTCACCCCTTGCGGTACTTGGGCTGAGTTTGCTTGCTTCGACGGCAGTGTTTGCTGCCGACCCGTTGCCTTCGTGGAATGAAGGGCCGGCCAAGCAAGCCATCGTAGAGTTCGTCAAGGCAACCACCCAGGAAGGCGGTGCTCAGTTCGTAGCGCCGGCCGAGCGCATCGCGACCTTCGACCAGGACGGCACCTTGTGGGTTGAACACCCAGCCTATAGCCAATTGTTCTATATCCTGAGTCGCGTGCCTGCCGTCGTCGAGGCAAGGCCAGAGCTGGCTAAATTGGAACCCTTCAAGACAGTGATGTCGGGGGACCGTGCCGCCATGGCGAAACTGACCCTTGATGATTATCTCAAAATTGCCATGGTGACCCAGAGCGGCATGCCCACGGATGAATTCAAGCAGCAAGTCCATGACTTTCTGGCCAAAGCCCGCGACCCTCGCTGGAAGCGCCCTTTCACCGAGTTGACCTACAAGCCGATGAAAGAAGTGATGCAGTACCTGCGTGACAATGGCTACAAAACCTACATCGTCACCGGCGGCGGACAGGACTTCGTTCGCGCCTATTCCGAAGAGACCTATGGTGTACCTCCAGAACAGGTCGTCGGCAGCGCGGCATCCACCGAATACACCTACGACAAAAACGGCAAACCCGAGCTGATCAAGTTGCCCAAGATTCTGCTCAACGACAATGATGCGGGCAAGGCAGAGAACATTTACCTGATGGTCGGCCGTCAGCCTCAAGCAGCCTTCGGCAATTCCACCGGTGACAAGCAAATGCTGGAGTACACCAAAGCCGGCAAGGGTGCGCGACTGGCGATGTTGGTGCTCCATGACGACGCCGATCGCGAGTACGCCTATGGCCCGGCACAAGGATTACCGGATACCAAAGTGGGCACCTTTACCGAGTCGTTGTATAACCAGGCGACCAATGAAGGCTGGACTGTGATCAGCATGAAAAAGGACTGGAAGACGATTTTTGCATTCGAGTGAAATGCCGCTGTAGTTGAATGGGTGATTGTCCAGCAGCCCGTTGGACAATCACTTCCTCATGGATAGCTGAACGATTTCACCAGCGTCAGTTCTCCCACAGCCCGCATCGGCACCAGAAACGTCTCCATCTTCTCGCTCGGCGTTCCTTCCTCGGTAATCACCGTCACCTGCGCTGTTGTCAACGGTTGGACCGCCTCCTCTTGCCCCTCGTCATCGCTGCGATAGCCACCGCCAAAGTAGTTCACGTAAACCAGATACTGCCCCTTGATCGGCGCCGGCATGGCGAAGATCTCGGGGCCATACCCGGTCGTCACGTCAACATCCAGCGCCGCACCATTAGGCACAACACGATCCCCGTACCAGATGTGCGCCCCATCCGGCGTAATCAGGTGCAAGTCCAGGTCCGTGTTGTCGCTGTCCCACGACAACAACACCCGCAACTTGGCCGGCGTGGCACCACCACCGGCATTGAGAAATTGCGTGCGATGCCGATGCTGGCCATCAGGGCTGCGCACCTCAACGCTGTTGCTGCCATTGGGAAACGAGAACGGGCGATCAAAGCGACCCGTCGAGTCGATTTTCAGTGGCATGCTCACGCCGTTGACGATCAATCGACCGGGCTCCGCAGATTTGGGCGTGGATTTGATCTGGCCGCTGATGCGCGCCGTGTTGGCCTGGCCCAGCGGGGTGTTCACCGAGGAAGCCGGGTAGTTGACAGTCTGGCGGAAGTTTTCACCTCCGCCTTCAGGCGCGCCGGTGCGCCAGCCGCCGACGGGGGTGTCGAGTTTGACGGCGGCGTCGGTCGCAAAAATCGTCGGCAATACGCAAAAAGAACAAAGGAACAGGATGACCTGTGGATAACGGAGTTTCATGGCCTATTCCAGCAAGAGGTGGCGGGCGAGCCCTTCGATGTAGGTTTCATCCTGGCCGTTGGGGTGTGCTTCGAAGGCCAGGTGCAGGTATTCGTGGGTCAGGTCGAGGCGATCTTGTAGCGACAGCACGCCGCGCACATAAATGCGTTGGCGTTCGCGGTCGACGTAGGGACGGCCGAAGGCCAGGCGGCAGACGGCGAAGGTGCTGACATCGTTGTAGCCGACCTCGCTTTCCAACTGCGCACGCCAGCCGCGGCGCTGGGTTTGTAGCCAGTCTTGCGCGGAGGGTAACGCTTCGCAGGAGGCGACGGGGTTGTCCCAACGGCTGAGGCTGGCGCGTGGGTAGGCGTGCAGCAGGATGGCGTCGTAGCGCTGGCCGGCGTTGGCTTGTTCGACGGCTTGCTGCCAGGAGAGTTTGTCCGGGCCGGGTTGGTCGGAGTGATAGGTGACGGTGCTGCCGGCCAGCACGAGGTCGCTGGTCCAGGCGGCGATAGTGCGCGATTCGGTGGTGGCCGGGCGTGGGGCCACGCGTTGGCGGCTGCTGCTGTCGTCGATGCTCAGGCAGTCGCCATTGCGGGTGGCGTTTTGCAGCAGGTAAGTGCGGATGGCGATAGCCAGGGCTTTGGCGGCTTCGGCGGGCTCGGGTCTGGCTTCGCGCTGCAGGACGCGGGCGACGTATTCTTCGCGATCCAGGCGGGCGACGAGCTTGTCGTTGAGCAAAAAGAGTTCGCCGTCGCTGTGGATATCCAATTGATTGCCGTTGGTGAATTCGACGCGATAGTCGCCCTGCAATGGCCCGGAAGAAACAACACGATCCCCCGACAGAACGCGCTCGATCGGATAGCGAGAAAACAGACCGACTTCGACACAACGTCCAGAATCAGCAGGCCAGTCACTCGGCAACACTGAAGCCAACGCTGCACCATAATGACGAAGCACCATTTGACTGGTCCCCCGCCCTCCGGCCCAGATCGGCGAGCCATCCGCCGTCCAACCGGCAAACCCGCCCTGACGTGATGACGGGTCCTGATACCCCAGCCAGCTCCAGGTTTTTACCCGCAACCGGCCACCGAGTTCACCCACGACATTGCCATCAGCGGCATTGAGCACCACATCCAGCAACACCCGCCGCGCCTGATCCTGCGCCGGCATCACCGCCAGCACGGTGAGAAGTTCAGCGACGGAAACCCGCGTAGAGGGCTTTAACGATGATAAATCCAGCAACCACTCCGGTGCCTGTCGAGCTTGCCAATACGTGCGCCAATCGGCGGCGGTAATGCCCAAACGAGTCGGTTCAAAGTACAAGCCGCACGATTTGACCAATGCCTGACCTCGCTCAATCTTGCCGCCGGCGGTACAGCAATAAACTTCCTCTTTCGACTGCCCGTGACACTCATACGCAGGTTCACGGGCGCCGGTGTCCACCAGCCAACCGTACACAAACAACTTCCACACACTGCCCAATGGCGCCTGCAAATCAGCAGGTAACGGCTCGCGTGAAATCACCTGAGTCCGGTTCAACGACAGTAGTTCACCCTTGAACCCCAGCCGCAGCGGTTCGTCCTGCGCTGTCGCCAGCGCAGAAACCAAACACAGCAGCAACCAGACCAGAGGTCGGGTCATATCAGTTGACCGTGACCTGGCCGAGGGCCGGTTTCTGTTCCTGCGCCTGATGTTGTGGCGCGTAAACCTGAGTGAAACGTACCGGCGGCAGATTGAACCGGCCCTTCTGCGAGAAGCGCACCAAATGACGCAAGCGCAACTCACCGCTCAAGGCATCGACCGGAATCGCGTAAGCCATTTGCCCCGGTTCGAAACGCGCCTTCTCCAGCGCGGTCGGTTCGGTGCCGGCCTTGCCCATCAACTTGATGCCCCACGTCGTGCGCTCGACATCGGCACCCGGCGGCAACGGTACTTCGAGCATGCCGTAACGCAGCGGTTTCGCGGCTTTGCTGGTGATGATCACTTC
This sequence comes from Pseudomonas sp. BE134, assembly GCF_031456105.1. Lineage (NCBI taxonomy): Bacteria > Pseudomonadati > Pseudomonadota > Gammaproteobacteria > Pseudomonadales > Pseudomonadaceae > Pseudomonas > Pseudomonas sp. BE134. The sequence goes on from NZ_JAVDUA010000028.1 coordinate 37,693, forward strand.
ATCCAGATACAGGCTGTCGCTGGACAACGGCTGGGCGCCGACCGCTTCGAGCTTGAAGGTGAAGGCTTCGTCACCTGGCACCAATCGCGACAAGCGACGGGTGATGGTCACGGCCATCGGATCAACCGGTGGTTGCCGGGTCTGGAAGCTCAACGCGCCACGCAACGGCCGTTCCTGCGTCCCGGTTACCGACAACATCGCCGGCACTGGCGAAGCCCCCTGCCACGTCCAATACATCTCACCGGTATCACCGTGTTCTTTCTTCCAGCCTTCACCCGGAGCCAGTGCGATGGTGGGCGAAGCCTGCTCGATGCTGCGTTGCAACCAGGTCAGCGCCAGGGCGCGCTCCAGGGTCGATTGCTGTGGCAACAACCGCTGCAGCAAGGCTTGCGCGTGGGCCTGATCGAAGGCTTGCAGCGACAGGTTCAGGGCTTCGGCGAATGGCTGCGAACTGACCGCCAGACGCTGTTGCGCGTCCGGTAGTTGACGATTGAAGGCGTCCGGTAATTTGACCTTCGATTGCCTGGCCAATGAAGCGGTCAACACACGGGCAGCCGCCAGGCCGAGCGCCGAATCCGGAGCGCTCATGACGAGGCTGTCTTCGCCGTCCTCCATCAGGTTCGCGGCGTTACCCTCGCCTGCTTTCGCCAGGTCGTCCATCAACCCACTGAGCAAGGTGTTCACCGGTAATTGCATCTGTCTGGCAAACGACAGAATCAGCGCGCGCTGCAACAGCGGGGTGTTTTTGGCCTGCTTCGAATACACCTCCAACACTCGCTGCCAATGTTCCGGCGGCAGGCTCAGCTCCAGCGCTTTGCTCGCGTGCCAATCGGCGTAATAGGCGTAAGCGGTGAGAAAGGCATCCGGCTCGCCGTCCATGCCCCACCAGGTGAAACTCGCGGACGGCCCGGCCATTTGTACCAGTCGCAAGCGGCTGTTTTGCATGATCAGGCGCAAGCGATCGCGGATTTGCGGGTTCGAGGCCAAGGTCGGATAAGCGATGCTCAGCGGCAGTAAACGACTGGCCGTTTGCTCAACGCCTCCGTATGGATAACTGAGCAGATCATCCAGCGCCGAACGGAACAATGCTTGAGGACTGTCATCCAGACGCAGGCGAATATCCGTCGCGTCAGCCGGCAAGCTCAGCGGCGTATCACCGCTGACCACGTCCAGACTTTGGCTTTGCGTGACCTGCCAACCTTCTCCGGTCGCGGTCAGGCGCACCGCCAGCGCGTCAGCGGTTTTGCCGTCTTGCACCAGCTCGGCCGTCCATTCGCCACTAGTCAACGAGAACTCAGGCAGCGCGATGTAATTGATGCCGTTGTTCAGGGGCACCGGCACTCGCTGATCGGCGCCACCATAATGGATCACCAGTTCAGCCTTGACCGGATGTTCAGCCTGACTGAAAGCAAATACGCCAAGCGCGGGTTTATCGCCACTGCGGAATTTCGTTGGCCCGCTCCACTTCAGGTACAGCGGTTTTTCCGAACGCACGAACTGTTTTTTCTGCCCGACCTGCCCGTCATCGGCGATGGCCCGGGCGGTGATGCGCCAGCGGGTCAGCGAGTCCGGCATCTTGAAGGTGAAGCGGGTTTTGCCATTGGCGTCGGTGATCAGTTCCGGCTGCCATGCGGCGGTGTCGACGTCTTCACGACGCGGCCGCTCCAGCACTTTCACGCCGCGCTCGCTGCGGTTGGCCTTGCCCGGCGAGCCCGGGCTGCCCGGCAACGCCACGTCGTAGCTGATGAATGACAAACTGGCGCTGGTACGCACGTTGTTGCGACGCGGGTGGTAGAAAAACTGGTCGATGGTCGGCGCGACTTCCGGCTGCAACGCGTACACCATTTCGTCGACCACACTGACGGTCAGGTGTGCTGGCATCGGCTTGCCGGCCAACTGTGTGGTCAGGTCGACCGACACGGTATCGCCCGGCTGATACGCCTCTTTATCGGTGGCAATGGCCACGTCAATTTGCGGCGCTTTCACCTTGATGCCGGCGTTCTGGAAGCTGTACTGACCGCCCTTGGTGTAGAGCACGGAGAAGGTCAGGTTCGGCGCGAAACTGTCCTTCACCGGAATGCGTGCGCGGTATTGGGTGTCGCTGAGTTTTTCCATCTTCAGCCAGTCAGCGCCCTTGGACAGCAGCGCCGTGGCCTCGACCTTGTCGCGCTCCAGCGACAGCAGCGCATCGCTGACCGGTTCCGGGAAAGTGATCAGTGCCAAGGCTTCATCACCGGCCTTGTACTCGGGTTTATCGAGGACGATTTCCACAGTGCCCGGCACGGCTTTGACCCCGTCGCCAGTGACCGAATGACCGGTCGCCCCAACCACGCGCCCATGCTCATCCTTCAACGTCAGGTTGTAAGTGCCCGGACGTTCGAAGGCCACGGTGAAGCCTTTATCCGTTGCGACAAGCTTGCCGTCGCCGGTGCTCTGATCTTCCAGTCGCACCCAGCTATAACTGCTCGGCGTAACGGTTTTTCTCTGCTCGTTGGCCCCTTCGTTCTGATAGCTGAAGACAACTTTGTCGCCTACCGCACTGAAGCGTTGCGGCGCACTCAAGCTGAAACTCGCCGCGCCACGGTCGATGAGGATTTCCTTGGTGGTCTTGACCCGATACGCCGCGCCATCACTGGCAAACACGGTGAGCATGTAGCGGCTCGGTTTCTCGGCGGCCGGCAGGTCGAGGGTCGCGTTGCCCTTGGCGTCAGTGTTCAGTTCGGTGCTGGTCAACTCCACCGGGAATTGCCCGAGGTATTGCAGTTCGTTGTCGACCATCGACAGCTGCTGAGCGCGCAGGCTCAGGCTCAACTTGGCGTTGGCCACCGGTTTGCCGTCCGGGTACAGCAACACCAGACTGCCTTTCACCGGCTCGCCGGTGCGGTAGTCCTGCTTGGCCAGGTTCAGCGAAATTTCGAAGTGCGGCTTGATGTATTCAGCCACACGGAACGCACTGCTGTAGGCCTGATCCTTGTAGCTGAAACGCAATTCATAGCCGCCCGCCACTGCATTGTCCGGCAACTGGAAACGGCCCTGAGTGCCCGCCTTGGAATCAAGCTTCAGCGCCAGCGATTGCAACGCCGTGCCGGTGGCATCGAGCACAGTCACGTTGACGTCGGCCGCAGTCGGTGCCACCGAATCCCGGGCATTCTTGAACTCGCGCCCGACGATTTTCAGCGACACCCAATCCCCGGGCCGGTACAGCGGTCGATCGGTGAAAGCATAGAGTTTGGTGTCGTAGATTTCGCTGTCGTAGTAGAAGTTCTCGGAGACAAACACCCCGCCCTCTTCGTCCTCGCCAATCACAAACGAACGCTCGGGGCTGACGTGTTTCAGGCGCAGCAAACCATCGACATCGGTGGCGCCGCTGCTCATCACGCCGAGACCGTCGGTCCACAGCACATTGACCTTCGGCACCGAACTGCCTTCATGTTTGCGCGCTGCCCAGACCACCAGTTCATCGCCGGCAATCTTGCTCACGGCCACGGTGTTCGAGACAAACACCATGGTCGTCGCGCGGTACTTGCCGATCAGCGCTTCCACCAGATACAGACCCGGTTTCAGATTGCCCAGCGGGATATACACATTGCCCGGCGCAACGCTGACGAACTCGCTGGAAGAACCGGCGAGGTTCACGCCCTCAGGCGGCTGGATCGGCTTGGCCTGCCACAGTGGGTAGCGAAATTGACTGATCACCGGCAAGCCTGGAATCAATGCGAATTGCGGCTGAGCGTCGTAAGGGGTTGGCGCGGCCATCGCGGTGCCCATTTTCAGTTCCGGCACCTCCTCAGTAACCTGTTGACGTGACTCGTAGGAAAACGCCCGCTGCATCACGCGCCGGGATTTTCGGTACCAGTTGTCCCACAGGTACGCGAGGGTATTCGACAGGCCTTCGCCCTTGAACTGGCCATCACTGACCACGCGGTGCAGGTTCTTCTGGCGCTTGAGAAAATCCAGGGGCTTGTCGATGCGGTACACGCGAATGTCGGCACCGCCGTAAGGCTCCATGCGGAACCGGCGATAGTCACGGCCCGGCGCTTCAAGGCGCACCATCGCCTGTTCATCGCTGGCGAAACTGCTGTCAGCCAGCAGGAAAAAACTTTCACCGGCCACTGGCGTATAGCCGCTCGGCTCGACGGAGTCTTCGGCGTTGACCGCCGAAACAGGCAGCGCCAAGACCAACAACAGAGGCAGAAAACGCAACATGCGGGCACCGATCATTGGGAGAGAAAGTTCAGTCGATAGACGCCGATGAAGTTGGGGTTGGCTGCGTCGGGTATCCATCGGGTGTCCTTCCATGTCATGAGTTGCTGCAGGCTTGCCGAACGCATGCCGTTGTCAATGGGGGTAGTGGTGCCGGTGTGATAGGCGATGTAGCGGCCCATCCAGATCATCAGGTGCTGGTCATCGCCCTGATCGAAAAACATCATGTCGCCAGGCCGGGCTTGCGCCACATCACGGCCCACCAGATGGCTGTTGAACTGAATCAGTTTGATCGCATTGACGTAGGGCCCGACCTTGCCACCGCCCTGCTGCCATTGCTGCGCGAGGCCGCGTTGCGACTCGCTCAATCGCAGTTCCGGCGGCAGGTAGCGATTGGACAGGCCGTTGCTGCGCAGCCATTTATCGTCATGGACTTTCAGCGCTTCGTTGGCGGCGAACCGCACCAGTCCGGCGCAGTCCTGCTGATACCAGCGCGGGCTCGGGCCTTGGCTCAGTTGCTCCTGGGCGATGCGCACGAACCAGGCGCGGAATACCTGGGATTGCTGCACATCGAGGGGTAGCGCCTCAGTGGCAAATGCGCGACTGCCCAGCAACATTGCCAGCAGGCCGAGGCCTCGGATGAGTGCGGTCACAGGGCTTTCCACTCCAGCGGCAGCCATTGCCAGTGGCCGTCGGGCTCGCTGCCTTCAGGCAAGGTCAGGGCGTACTTGCCATAGCCGCCGAGCTTGCGCAGTTTCGGGATCAGGTAGGTTTGCGCGGCGTTGTAAAACACCGGCTCCATGTCCTGCGGCAGGCTGTCGAGGGTTTCCTGTTGCATCAGCTGCGCCATGGACTCCGGGCCGAAATAGACCGGCATCAGCAGGTCTTTGGGCACCACGTCGGCCATCGGCGGGAAGCGTTTGTCGAGGGTGTCGAGAGCCTTGTCCATGAGTTTGTCGTCGAGGGAGAACAACAGCGTCGAGCCGTGACGTGCCAGACTGACTTTCATGAAGGCCTTGCCGGAAATCGCGTCCGGATCTACAGCTTCCTTGGCTTTGTAGGGGCCGAAGTGGGAGCTGACCTGACGCTGCCACTGGTGGGTTGGGCCTTCCTGCTTCTCAACCACCGGGAACGCGTGCTCTTCGACATTGGGCTCAAAGGCACCGACCATCGAACCGAACAGACTGCCCAGGTCGCCGTCGAGCTTGGCGCTGTCATCGTCGTTCAGGCTGGCCACCAGCAAAGGCGTGTACAAGCGCGAATCCGCGTACCAGCACAGGCCCGCCGCGCCGGCCATGTGTTCGGTCAGGGCTTGGGCCACGGTTTCTTCGGCGCCTAGTTTCACCAGCAGCGGTTTCTGTTGTTCGGCGGCGAGCGGCAAGGCGACGCAGGCACTGGCGCCCATCGGCATGGCTTGCCAGATCGGTTTGAAATCGAAGTCCGGTTGGTTGTCCAGTTCGTCCATGGCGAGGAAGCTGTGCCAGCCCTTGTCGTCCATGTCGAAGCGCAGCCCGGCGAAATTCGGGATGAAGCGCTGGTAACCCATGGCCAAAACGCTGGAGTTGACCGACAGGCGTTGTTTCACTTCCGGCGCGCGAGGTAGCAGGCCGAATGCTTCGGGGAACAGTTTGTCGCCATTGAGCAACGCGGCGATGGCCGTGGTCGAGACACTGCCTTGTTCATCGGTCGGCCCGTTGCCGGGGTCGTAGAGTTTGGCAGGATTGGACAGCACCACCAGCTTGTCACCATGGGAGGCGAACACCAGCGCCTTGCTGTTGTTGTAAGTCAGTTGGTAAAGCGCCACATCGTCGGCGCCGACTTTCACATCACTGAGTTTGGTCAGCTGCGAATCGTCCAGCGCCACTTTCGCCAGCGGCTCCAGCACCTTGGCCAGGCCACCGCGATCCATCACCAGCAGGAAATCCTTGAGCCGGCCATCGGCCCCGCGCCACAGCGCCACGTCGGCCGGTTGATTGAACAGCTGCTCGATCAGGCTGTCCTGCAATTTCAGGTCATGCTCGTAAATGATGCGCCGCAGACTGCCGATCAAGCCGAGACGATCGACATGCGCTTCGTAATAGAAGACGAAATCTTCGGTCAGGGTTTCCTTGAGGAAAGGCACCGCCAGCAAGTCCTTGGGCAATAGGCTCAAGGAATGGGTTTCAAGCAGACCGTCAGGCCGGCTCATCCCTAGTTTGTCACTGGCCAGTTCTGCCGGTGGCGCCTTGGGCTTGTGCATGAACCACCCCAACCCGCCCGCCACGCCGGCCACCAGGCACAGCCCTGCCAGCAGCGCCGGCCACCTGCGGGGAGCTTTGGCAGCAGGTGCGTCAGCGGCCGGGAAAACTGTCTTTTCGCTCATGTTCACAACGCCCAATTCATCCGTGGTGCGGGATGCTTAATAGTTGAAAGTCTTGACCAGCAGCAGGTCACCAATCGCGCGCAGGGGCACGACGAAGGTCTCGCGTTTTTCATCGACGGTGTTTTCGTTGAGTACCAGATTGATTTGCGAGGTGATGACCTCGTTCTGGTTGCTGGCCTCCTCGAAGTTATAGCCGCCGCTGCCGAAGTTGCCCCAATAGTTCACGTAAACCAGGTAAGTACCATGCAGCGGCGCGGTCATGGTGAACATTTCCGGGCCGGGGCCATCGACGCCGTCCGGGTCCAGGCCACCACCGTTGGTCAGCGCCGAGTGAGCCCAAAATGCATGCTGGCCGTCCGGGGTAATGATGTGCAGGTCGAGTTCGGCTTTCGGGTCGTCCCAACCCAGCACCACGCGAATCCGTGCCGGCGTGCGCAGGTTATTGGCTTCATAGAATTGAACGCGCTTGAGCGACCGGCCTTCGGCGCTGCGCACCTCGACGCTGTTGGAGCCGGCGCCAAAGGCATACGGCCGGGCGAAACGCCCCTGGTCGTCGGTGTACAGATTCAGTGGATTGCCATTGACCGCCAGCGTGTGCGGCCCGCGTTGAGTGCCGATGGCCTTGAGCTGGCCTTGGATCATCGTGCGATTACGCTGCACGCCCCGGTCTATGGGCGGCGTGGGATAGGCAACTTGCGGGTTTTCGCTACGGTCGAGCAGACCGCTGAAGCGCCAGCCGCCGACCGGTTCCGACAGGTCAGCCGTCGGTTCGGCCCAGGCCGCGATTGCGCAGACCAGCCCCACTGCCAGCAACAGAAATGAACGCATGTGATGCCTCCTGCCATGCATAACGAAACCTTGCGCCCGATCCTCGGCGCGTTACAGATCCAAATACTGCGTTTCGTCAGAAAGACCCGGTGACTGATGGGTCCTGGAAGCCGCGAGGGTAGCGATTTGGCGGTTTTTTAACAATCGGATCCCACTTGATATGCCGTGCGAGTCAAGAACATCTGAGCCTGTGAGCCGAATAGCGAGGTTATTCGGCTCACAAAATGAGCCGAATAAGACTATTATTCGGCTCATTCTCTCTGGAGTTACCGTGGCCATGGCACCTCACTGGATTTGGCAACAGCCTGACTGGCCGAATTTCACCTGGCAATCCGAACGCCTGACACTGCTATTGCGTGAATGCGTGCAGGCGCAAGGTCGGTTGATGGGCATGGCCAGCTCTGTGGGTAACTCACTCAGCGCGCAGAATGAACTGGATGCGCTATTGCAGAACATCGTGACGTCTTCAGCTATCGAGGGGGAACAGCTGAATGTTGGTTCGGTCCGCTCTTCGCTTGCGCGACGCCTGGGTTTGGAATTGGTCGATGGCGATAAAGTCAGCCAACGCAGCGAAGGACTCGCGCAGTTAATGCTCGACGCGACTCAACACTTTGCGCAACCGCTGACATTGGAGCGGTTACTGGAATGGCATGAATGGCTGTTTCCGGATCAGGATATGAGCTTCGCCGCCCGGTCGATTCATGTCGGCGAATTACGCGGCGATCAGCCGATGCAGGTGGTGTCCGGACGACTCGACAAACCGACCATCCACTTCGAGGCACCACCCCGCCTTGGCCTTGAACAGCAGCTCGATACTTTTCTTGCGTGGTTTGAAGCCAGCCATCAACAGAAAGAGCTTGACCCATTACTTCGGGCCGGGATCGCGCACTTCTGGTTCGTCACCCTGCACCCCTTTGACGACGGCAACGGTCGCCTCACGCGAACCATCACCGATCTGGCGCTGGCTCAGAGTGAAGCGCAAGCGATCCGTTTTTACGCCATGTCGGCGAGCATCCTTGAAGATTGCTCCGGCTATTACCGGGTACTGGAAACCAGCCAGAAAAGCTCCACGGACATTACCGAGTGGCTGGAATGGTTTCTGCAAACCTTACTGCGCAGCTTGCAGCAAGCCATGACGCGGATCGAAGCGGTACTGGGCAAAGCTCGTTTCTGGCAGACACACCGTGAAACCGGCCTGACTACCGAGCAGATCAAGGTGCTGAATCGCATGCTGGATGGCGGAGAACGAAGTTTCGAAGACGGAATCAGCGCGGCTCAGTATCAAGCCGTGGCGAAAGTATCGAAAGCCACTGCGACCCGTCATTTGGCTGAGTTGCTGGATAAGGGTTACCTGAAACGCCTGCCCGGTGGTGGGCGTAGTACCCGCTATCAAGTCCGCTATCCAGATGACTCAACATAATTAAGCCATAAGGTGACCTGTAGCAGCTGGCGAAGCCTGCGTTCGGCTGCGAAGCAGTCGTAAAACCAGCACTCGCGGTGTATCAGGCATTCCGTGCGAGCAGGATTGACGACTGCTTCGCAGCCGGACGCAGGCTTCGCCAGCTGCTACAAAGGACGCGGCGCAGCGGAAACGGTTGCAGCCGGTGCACTGGTCGAAATGCCCGGCCTATTTGCCCATAACCCCCATGTCTGCTAGTGTCGCGCCGGTTTAACGTCAACCGGAAATAGCCGCCATGGCCCGCGCCCGCAAAAAAGCTGCACTGGATTTCGAACAATCGCTCGCTGACCTGCAAACGCTGGTAGAGCGTCTGGAGAACGGCGAACTGTCGCTGGAAGACTCGCTGACGGCTTTCGAGCAAGGCATCGGGCTGACTCGCGATTGCCAGGCGGCGCTGGCCCAGGCCGAGCAGAAGGTTCAAGTGCTGCTCGAGCGTGATGGCGAGTTGGCCGAGGAACCCTTCGACGCGGATCAGCCAGAATGATTGCAGCGTATTCGGCGACCAGCCAGGCCCGCGTCAACGCGGCTCTGGAAACCCTGTTCAACGCACCGGGCCCTGAACTTGCCCGTCTCTATGAAGCCATGCGCTACAGCGTGATGAATGGCGGCAAGCGCGTACGTCCGTTGCTGGCTTATGCGGCCTGCGAAGCGTTGGGTGGCAAGGCCAAGCAAGCCAACGGCGCGGCCTGCGCGGTGGAGCTGATTCACGCGTATTCCCTGGTACACGACGATTTACCGGCCATGGACGATGACGATCTGCGTCGCGGCCAGCCAACGACTCACAAAAAATTCGATGAAGCCTGCGCCATCCTTGCCGGTGACGGTTTGCAGAGCCTGGCGTTCAGCGCCCTGCTCGATCCGCGCCTGAACCCGGCGGACGCCGAGATCCGCCTGCAGATGGTCAGCGCCCTGGCCGTCGCGGCAGGCCCGGCGGGCATGGTCGGCGGTCAAGCCATCGACCTCGGCTCGGTTGGCCTGAAGCTCGATCAAACCGCCCTTGAGTACATGCACCGGCACAAGACCGGCGCGCTGATCGAGGTCAGCGTCAAACTCGGCGCCCTGGCCAGCGGCCGCGCAGAGAAGGACGAACTGAATGCGTTGCAGAGTTATGCACAGGCCGTCGGCCTGGCGTTTCAGGTGCAGGACGACATTCTCGACGTTGAAAGCGATACCGAAACCCTGGGCAAACGCCAGGGCGCCGACATCGCGCGCGACAAACCCACCTACCCGGCGCTGCTCGGCCTCGACGCGGCCAAGGCTTACGCCCTGGAACTGCGCGATCAGGCCCTGCGGGCGCTGCGACCGTTTGACGCGACCGCCGAGCCCTTGCGCGATCTGGCCCGCTACATCGTCGACCGGCGTAGCTGACAGCGTATCGGCCAAGTTAAGACCAACGCGTGGGCAGGGGGCGAAGCATCAGGTAAACTGCCGCATCTTTTAAAACTATAACGATTCGCTCTGATGCCCACGACGTTTCATGAGATTCCCCGCAAGCGCCCGACCACGCCCCTGCTCGACCGTGCCAACACGCCGGACGGCCTGCGCCGGTTAGGCGAAGCCGAGCTGGAAACCCTGGCCGATGAGTTGCGCCTGGAATTGCTCTACACGGTCGGTCAGACTGGCGGGCATTTCGGTGCAGGCCTGGGCGTCATCGAACTGACCATCGCGTTGCATTACGTCTTCGACACCCCGGACGACCGGCTGGTGTGGGACGTGGGTCATCAGGCTTATCCGCACAAAATCCTCACCGGCCGTCGCGAGCGCATGGGTACATTGCGCCAGAAGGACGGTGTCGCCGCCTTCCCGCGTCGTTCCGAGAGCGAGTACGACACCTTTGGCGTCGGCCACTCCAGCACCTCGATCAGCGCAGCGCTGGGCATGGCGATTGCCGCCCGTCTGCAAAACAGCGATCGCAAGGCCATTGCCGTGATCGGCGATGGAGCGCTGACCGCCGGCATGGCGTTCGAGGCGTTGAACCACGCGCCGGAAGTGAACGCCAACATGCTGGTGATCCTCAACGACAACGACATGTCGATCTCGCGCAACGTCGGCGGATTGTCGAACTATCTGGCGAAAATCCTTTCCAGCCGCACTTACGCAAGCATGCGCGAGGGCAGCAAAAAGGTCCTGTCGCGCCTGCCCGGCGCCTGGGAAATCGCCCGTCGCACCGAAGAATACGCAAAAGGCATGCTGGTGCCCGGCACGCTGTTCGAAGAGCTGGGCTGGAACTACATCGGCCCTATCGACGGCCACGACTTGCCGACCCTGATCGCGACCTTGCGCAATATGCGCGATCTCAAAGGCCCGCAGTTCCTGCACGTCGTCACCAAGAAAGGCAAAGGCTTCGCCCCGGCGGAAGTCGACCCGATCGGCTACCACGCCATCACCAAGCTCGAACCGCTGGACGCACCGGCCGCAGCCCCGAAAAAGGCTGGCGGACCGAAGTATTCCGGTGTGTTCGGCGAATGGCTGTGCGACATGGCCGCGTCTGATCCTCGCTTGGTGGGCATCACGCCGGCGATGAAAGAAGGCTCCGACCTGGTGGCGTTCAGCGAGCGTTTCCCGCTGCGCTACTTCGACGTGGCGATTGCCGAGCAACACGCCGTAACCCTCGCCGCCGGCATGGCCTGCGAAGGCGCCAAACCGGTGGTGGCAATCTATTCGACGTTCCTGCAACGCGGTTACGATCAACTGATTCATGACGTCGCGGTGCAGAACCTCGACGTGCTGTTCGCCATCGACCGCGCCGGTCTGGTGGGTGAAGACGGCCCGACTCACGCGGGTAGCTTCGACCTTTCGTTCCTGCGCTGCATCCCCGGCATGCTGGTGATGACTCCGAGCGATGAAAACGAACTGCGCAAAATGCTCACCACCGGCCACCTCTACAACGGCCCGGCGGCAGTGCGCTACCCGCGCGGATCGGGTCCGAATGCGACCATCGAGAAAGACCTGCAACCGATCGAAATCGGCAAAGGCATTGTTCGTCGTCAGGGCAGCAAAGTCGCCCTGCTGGTGTTCGGCGTGCAACTGGCTGAAGCACTGAAAGTCGCCGAAACACTGGATGCAACAGTGGTCGACATGCGTTTCGTCAAACCGCTGGATGAAGCGCTGGTTCGCGAAATCGCCGGCAGCCACGAGCTGTTGGTGACCGTCGAAGAAAACGCAATCATGGGTGGTGCCGGCGGCGCGGTGAGCGAATTCCTCGCCCGCGAAAATATCCTCAAGTCGGTGCTGCACCTGGGCTTGCCGGATCACTACGTCGAACACGCCAAGCCTGCGCAGATGCTGGCCGAGTGCGGGCTGGATGAGGCAGGGATAGAAGCTTCGATCCGCGAGCGCCTGCAACTGCTGAACCTCTAAACGCATCCCCTGTGGGAGCGAGCCTGCTCGCGATAGCGGACTGCCAGTCAACAATTCTTTGACTGACACACCGTCATCGCCAGCAGGCTCGCTCCCACATTTGATTTGTGCTTACCCCGAAATACCACGGACTGTCCGATGAAACTCTCCCCCCTCGCCCTTACGCTGACCCTGTTGCCGGTCGGTCAGCTGCTGGCCGACACTTTCGAACGCGATCAAGCGCTGAAACTGCCCGATGTGTTGATCACCGCCAACCGTCAGGTCGAAGCGCGCAACGACAGCAGCGCCGCCAATACAGTGTTCACCCGCGAAGACATCGACCGCCTGCAACCGTCCAGCATCACTGAACTGCTCAAACGGGTACCGGGTGTGCAAGTGGCGCAAACCGGCGGGCTCGGCAGTCTGCCGGGGGTTTACATTCGCGGCACCCAGTCGGCGCAAAGCCTGGTGCTGGTGGATGGTCAGCGCATCGGCAACTCGACTTCGGGCGACAGCAACCTGCAACACATCAACATCGAGCAGGTCGAGCGCGTGGAGGTGCTGCGCGGCTCCCGCTCGGTGCTTTATGGCAGTGACGCCATCGGCGGGGTGATTCAAATCTTCACCCGACGCGGCGGCGAACAAGGCCTGCAACCGCGGATGCACGTGGGATTTGGCAGCAATCAGACCTGGGAACGCAGCCTCGGACTGTCCGGCGGTGATGAAAAAACCCGCTTCAATCTCGGCGCCAGCCTCAATGAAACCGCCGGGATCAATCGCACACACGAGTCGTATCCCAGCGACAGCGATCACGATGAATACCGCAATCAATCGATCAGTCTCAGCCTGAGCCACGCGCTCACCGATGACCTGGAAATCGGCGCCAATGTGTTGGATAACCGAGGCAAAAGCGAGTTCGACAACCCGTTTGGCCGCTTTGAACCGGACACTTTCGAGTCAGTCCAGCAGCAACCTTACAGCGATTTCGAAGTGAGCAGCGTCAGTAGCTACGTCGACGCACGCGTTAACAATGCCTGGAAGACCCGCGTCGAATTCGGCCACAGCGAAAACCGCGAGAAGACCCTCGACAAGCTCAGCGATGAGCGCAGCGTTTTCAACACTTACCGGGACTCGGTGAACTGGCAAAACGACCTGACGCTCACTGAACGCAACAGCCTGATCCTCGGCGGCGACTGGTACGAAGACCGGATCAACAGCAGCACGCCCTTCGACGAAGACAGCCGCTGGAACCGCGCCGCCTTTTTTCAGCATCACTACCAGGCAGACAGTTTCTCCACCGAGCTGGGCCTGCGCCGTGATCAAAACCAACAGTTTGGCGGACAGAACAGCTGGAGCGGCACCTTCACCCTGCCGCTGAACCCGGACAACGTTGTGCTGCTGACGTACAGCGAAGGCTTTCGCGCACCGACGTTCAACGACTTGTACTACCCGGACTTCAGCAACCCGGACCTGAAACCTGAAACGTCGAAAAATTATGAGTTGCAATGGCGTAGCCAGTTAACAGAAACCAGTCGCCTGGAAACTTCGCTGTATCGCATCGACCTTGAAGACGCGATTATTTTCGGCAGTAATTCTCAGCCAGAGAACGTGGCCTCGGCGCGGATCAATGGCTTCGAAGCGGCATTGAAACAGGAACTGTTCGGCTGGCAGAGCAACCTTGGCATAGCGTTCATCGACCCGCGCGACCGCGACACCGGCCACACCCTCGCCCGTCGTGCACGGCGAACCCTGAGCCTGGACCTGGATCGACAATTTGATCGCCTGGGCCTCGGCGCCACTTGGCAAGCGGTCAGCAGTAGCTACGACGACTTGAACAATCAACAGCCACTGAGTGGCTACGGCTTGTTGGGATTACGCAGCAGCTGGGAGCTCAACCGTGAAATCAAGCTTGAGATGAAGCTCGATAACCTGCTGGATAAAAGCTATAGCCGGGCGCTGTACAGCCATGAAGCCAGTCAGTATGGGTATCGAGAGGAAGGTCGGGCGTGGTTGTTCGGGGTGACCTGGACGCCGGAGATCTAACCCTGAATTTGTGCTGTTTGGGCTGGCCTCTTCGCGAGCAGGCTCGCTCCCACAGGGGTGTTGTGGCGTTCACAAATCCAATGTGGGAGCGAGCCTGCTCGCGATGGCCGCACCGCGGTCTCACCGGTCCGGCGCAATGACCCGGCACAACTTGGCCGTCGCCTCGACCATCTGCCCACTCGGACGCTCCAGCCCCTTATCCATCACCAGCAGCAATTGCCCGTGCGCCACCGCCGCTACCTGCGGCCACGCCTTCCACGCATCGAGTTGCGCCTGATCACTGGCCAGAATCACCTGGGGATTGCGTTGTAACACCGCCTCGACACTGACCTGCGGTGCGGGCAGCGTGAGGTCGGCAAACACGTTGCGTGCCCCGCACACCTCTAGCGCATCGCTGATAATCTGCCCACCACCCACGGTGTACAGCGGCCGATCCCAGACTTGATAAAACACCCGCAACGGCTCATCCCGTCGATAACGCTGACGCAACGAAGCCAGTCGCTGGCGCAGTTCCGTCGCCAATGAAACACCACGCTCCGGGCGGCCGAGTTGCGTAGCGATCGCTTCCATTTGCGCAGCGAGTTGGTCCAGCGAGTGGGGTTCGGCGACGTAGGTGGGGATGTTCAACCGCTTGAGCTGTTCACGCTGGGCCGGGCCAACGCTGCCTGGCCAGAGCAGCAGCAAATCGGGTTGGAGACTGAGCAAGCGCTCCATGTCTAACTGACCGTAGCGGCCAACCGAAGGCAGGTGCTCAAGCTCGGCAGGACGCTCACCGGCATCCAGCACACCCACCAGAAGGTCGGCTGAACCCAGTTCGACTACGATTTCAGAGAGGGACGGCGCCAGGCTGACGACCCGCCCGGTGGCAACCGCCGAGCCGCTGACGGCCAGCAGCAGAACCGCCAGCCAGGCTCGAAGCATCAGCCGAGTTGACGCGGGATACGGTAGAGGTAGAACAGCACCGCGGTCGACAGCGCCAGCAGCATCAACGGCACCGCTTCGAGGCCAACGAATACCGCCAACGCACCAATCCAGGCAGGCAATGCAGCCGCCAGGAACGCGGTACGCCTCTTGGCGGCCAGGGCGATCCAGGCGGCGGGTTCCTCAGGCGTGTCGAGGGCTTTTTGGGTTGCGATCAGGGCGTGTTTGTAGCCGCCAAAAAACTTCAGACTGACAAACATCGAGGCCACACCGGCGATGAAAAACGGCATCGCCAGCACCGGCAGAATCGCATCGCTCTGGCCAAATACACCGTTGATCACCACCAGAGGCAATAAGGCCAGCGCCAGGTACTGCCACCAATTGAACGACAAACGCCGTCGAACCTGACCGCGCGTCACGCTCGATCCACCTCGCCCTGATGCTCGTTGCCCATCATGTGGTCGAGCTTGCTGGCTTTGGTGGCCAGGTAAAGTTTGTTGTGCGGGTTGTGGCCGGTGTGCAGCGGCACGCGCTCGGCAACCACGATGCCCATGTCGGTCAAGGCTTTGACCTTGCGCGGGTTATTGGTCATCAGACGCAGGGATTTGACGCCCAGGTGCTCAAGCATCGGCAGGCATATACCGTAATCACGCTGGTCGGCAGCAAAACCCAGGCGCTCGTTGGCCTCAACGGTGTCAGCACCGCCGTCCTGCAATTCATAGGCGCGGATCTTGTTCAGCAAGCCAATGCCACGGCCTTCCTGACGCAGGTACAGCAACACGCCACGGCCTTCACGGGCGATGGCCTGCAAGGCGGCTTCAAGTTGCGAGCCGCAGTCACAGCGCTGGCTGAACAAGGCATCGCCCGTCAGGCATTCGGAGTGTAACCGGCCGAGTACCGGGGCACCGTCAGCGAATTCACCCAGGCTCAGCACTACGTGCTCGCGGCCGGTGGCTTCATCGAGAAAGCCATGCATGGTGAATTGTGCAAAAGGCGTTGGCAGCTTGGAAGCGGCGACAAAAACGACAGGCACCGGTGTGCTCCTGATCAATATGTGCTGGAGATACGCAGACGCGGCATTGTAACAGCAGGTTCCTACGGACGCTTAGGCTGAATTATGGTGCATAACGATCAAAAAGTTAGATCTCAAGCGCCTGACGCCCGGTGTGCGCTGGCTCTGTAGCAGCTGGCGCAGCCTGCGTTCGGCGGCGGAGCCGCCGTGAAACCTGCCCACTCGGTCAGTCTGATGCACCGCGCGGCCTCAATTTACGACGGCTTCGCCGCCGAACGCAGGCTTCGCCAGCTGCTACACGGTTAGTGATCAGTTCGCGTCGAACGGGTAAGGCTGTTTCCAGCGCTCGAAGATCGGTTTCAGCGCACCGCTTTTCACCAGCAGATCCAAGCGTTGGTCGTACAACGCCATCAACGCCCGGGCATCGGGCGTATTGGCGAAGCACAAGTACAGCGGTAACTCAGCGATGTGCGTGCGACGGAACTGAGAAGGATCCTTGGCACGTTTGACGACGAAATCGATCTCGGCCAGCGCGTCGATGTAAAAGTCGGCGCGGTTATGGGTCAGCATCGACAAAATGCCGGTGCGCCGCACGACTTCGTTATAGCGCTGCACATTGGGCAGGTACTTCTGGTACTCATAACCGCGGACCCACGCCAGTCGATAGTTGCCAAGGGTTTCCGGGGTCGGCGCCGGATTACTGGCCAGGCCCAGGGCGTAGATGTGATCGGTATCGTAATTCCAGCGTGGATAAAGCACATCGCTGGCCTCGTCACGGTAAGAACCGACACAGGCATCCACTTCACCACGCTGGGCCAGGCCCACGGCGCGGGTGTAAGGCTCGGTGCGCAAGTCCAGCTTGACCCCGGCCGGCTCGAAGATAGCCCGCAACACGTCCCAGCCCAGACCCTGCCCGTCAGCGGCGGTGTAGTCTCCCCATTCTTCACTGGCCAGATGGATCACCGACGGCGGCACCACATCCGCCGCTTGAGCGAACGAACCACACATGGCGAAAACCATCACAGCCAACCAACGCCGAGCCATCCTAGTCCCCTGCTTCGCCCGTCAGGCGAAAATCCATACCAGCCCTTGCATCGCCAGCCACGCAAATACGCCTGCCAACACGTCGTCGAGCATGATCCCGACGCCGCCATGGACATGCCGGTCGATCCAGTGGATCGGCCAGGGCTTGAGAATGTCGAAGAAGCGGAACATCAGAAAACCCGCCAGCAACCAGTACCAACCTTCCGGCACCAGCCACAGGGTAATCCACATCCCGACCATTTCGTCCCAGACGATGCCCTCGTGGTCGTGCACGCGCAAATCGTCGGCCACTTTGCCGCACAGCCAGAAGCCGAACAGCATGGTGATGCCGAGCATCAGCCAGTAACCCCAGTCGGGCAGCATCTGCCACAACGGGATAAAGGGTAGCGCAACTAATGAACCCCAGGTGCCCGGTGCTTTTGGCAGGGTGCCCGAGCCGAAGCCGAACGCCAGAAAATGCCAGGGATTGCGCCAGACCGATGGCGGTACGAACTCCGCCGGGACCTGTTTGGGATGATCTGTCACGGTGTCTCCCGAAAATGTTGATAGCCCCGGGTTTGCGGGGTGATGTCTTGGCCATCGGCATCCAGCAGCGTCACGCCCTGCCCTGTCACGACACGCCCGACCACATGGATCGGCCAGCCGTCCGCCAGCAACGAAGACAACTCGACGGACGGTAGGGTGAAGGCCAGCACGTAATCATCGCCGCCGCTCAAGGCTGCCGTTTCGGCACCCGTTTGACCGAGCAAGCCCACTAACGCCGCCGACACGGGTAGCTTACTCCGCTCAACCTGAACGCCGACCTTCGACGCCAACGCCAGGTGCCCGCAGTCGGCGAGCAGGCCGTCGGAGATATCCAGCGCCGAGGTCGCCTTGCCGCGCAATGCCTGGCCCAACGCCAATTGCGGTTGCGGTGACCAGTAATGCGCCAGCAGCGGATCGGCGATGGCCGCGTCGGCGGTTCGCTGACCCAATACCAGCGGCAAAGCCCCTGCCGCATTGCCCAATTCTCCGCCCACGCAAAGCAAGTCACCGGACTGCGCGCCGCTGCGGGTCAGCGCCTGACCAGTCGGTACTCGACCGAACACGGTCATGGTCAGGCTCAGCGGCCCACGGGTGGTATCGCCGCCCACCAGCGCCACGCCGCAGCGTTGCGCCATGAGGTTCAAACCACGGGAATAGGCCTGCAGCCAATCGGCGGTTACCGTCGGCAAGGTCAGGGCAAGGGTAAAGGCAACGGGGGTGGCGCCCATGGCAGCCAGATCGCTGACCGCCACAGCCAGCGAGCGCTGACCGAGCAGAAACGGGTCGCAGGGGTCTGCGAAATGCACACCGGCAACCAGCGTGTCGGTGGAAATGGCCAACTGCTCCCCGGAGGGAACAGCCAGCAAGGCGCAGTCATCGCCAATCCCGAGGGCAACGCCTTCGCCGCCTTGCGCACAAGGCGCGGCGGCGAAAAAATTGCGGATCAGCTCAAACTCACCCATCGCAGACTCAAGCGCGAATCAGCGCTTGAACGCCTTCACTTCAGCTTCACGCAGACGCGGGGCCAGCTTGTCGAGTACACCGTTGACGAACTTGTGGCCGTCGGTGGAACCAAAGACTTTCGCCAGTTCGATACCTTCGTTGATCACAACGCGGTACGGCACGTCGACGCGCTTGATCAATTCCCAGGTCGACAGGCGCAGAACAGCCAGTTCAACCGGGTCCAGCTCTTCGATCGTAATGTCCAGGCACGGGGCCAGGGCAGTATCGATCTCGGTGCGGTGCGCCGGAACGCCGTGCAGGATGTCGTGGAAGTACGCGGCATCCACGTCACTGAAATCGTTATCGACCCGGAACTGCGCTTCGATCTCGTTCAAAGACTGCTTGGCCATGTGCCATTGATACAGCGCCTGAGTCGCGAGCTGACGGGCTTCGCGACGCTTGACGCTTTTCGATGGCTTGCCGGCATCCGCAGGCTTTGGATCGCGCGGGTTGAAACGATCGCTTTCGTCGCTAATCACTTGGCCTCCAACTGCGCCAGCAGGCTGACCATTTCCAGAGCGGACAGGGCAGCTTCGGCACCTTTGTTACCGGCCTTGGTGCCGGAACGTTCGATGGCTTGTTCGATGGAATCAACGGTCAGCACGCCGAAAGCGACTGGAACGCCGAACTCCATGGACACCTGGGCCAGGCCCTTGGTGCATTCGCCCGCCACGTATTCGAAGTGCGGAGTACCGCCACGAATGACCGCGCCCAGAGCGATGATTGCCGCGTATTCGCCCTTCTGAGCGACTTTCTGCGCAACCAGTGGAATCTCGAAGGCGCCAGGAGCGCGGATGATGGTAATGTCGCTTTCGCTTACGCCGTGGCGAACCAGGGCATCCACTGCACCACTTACCAGACTTTCAACAACGAAGCTGTTGAAACGGCCCACTACCAAAGCGTAGCGGCCTTTAGGGGCGATGAAGGTACCTTCGATGGTCTTCAGGGTCATTCGTTAGATCTCTTAAAGAGCCGGGAAGCGTTTTCTACGCGTCCCTCAGTGATTTTTTAGCCGCGAATCAAGGACTGGAAACAACCGGTCATTATTCGGAGGGCACGTATTCTACAACTTCCAGATCGAAACCGGATATCGCATTAAATTTCATTGGCGCACTCATCAGGCGCATTTTACGTACGCCCAGGTCCCGAAGGATCTGCGAACCGGCACCGACGATGCTGTAGGTGGTGGGTTTTTTCACGGCCGCTTGATCAGCGGTTTCGCGAATGTGTGCCAGCAATACGTCGCCATCGAGCGGGTGACCGAGCAACAGCACCACACCGCTGCCGGCCTCGGCGACCGCAGCCATGGCGGCGCGCAGGCTCCAGCGGCCCGGTTGCTTGACCATCAACAGGTCGCGCAGCGGGTCCATGTTGTGCACGCGAACCAGGGTCGGCTCTTCGGCGCAGACAGTGCCCAGGGTCAGTGCCATGTGCACGTCGCCTTCCACGGAATCACGATAGGTCACCAGGTTGAATTGGCCCAGTTCGCTGTCCAGTGGCTGTTCGGCAATCCGCTGAACGGTACGTTCGTGGATCATCCGGTAGTGAATCAGGTCGGCAATGGTGCCGATCTTGATGTCGTGTTCGGCGGCGAACGCTTCCAGTTCGGCGCGACGGGACATGGTGCCGTCGTCGTTCATCACTTCGCAGATCACGCCGCTCGGCTCGAAACCGGCCATGCGCGCCAGGTCGCAGGCGGCTTCAGTGTGGCCAGCGCGGGCCAGCGTGCCGCCGGCCTGGGCCATCAGCGGAAAGATGTGGCCGGGGCTGACGATGTCTTCAGCCTTGGCGTCTTTCGCGGCGGCCGCTTGCACGGTGCGCGCACGGTCGGCGGCGGAGATGCCGGTGGTCACGCCTTCGGCCGCCTCGATGGAAACGGTGAACTTGGTGCCGAAACCGGAACCGTTGCGTGGCGCCATCAATGGCAGCTTCAGCAGTTCGCAGCGCTCGCGGCTCATCGGCATGCAGATCAGGCCACGGGCGTGCTTGGCCATGAAGTTGATGTGCTCGGGCTTGCAGCACTCGGCGGCCATGATCAGGTCGCCTTCGTTCTCGCGGTCTTCGTCATCCATGAGGATGACCATCTTGCCTTGGCGGATGTCTTCAACCAGTTCTTCGATGCTATTGAGCGCCACAAGGCACCCCCCTTCTTTCGAAATTTGAGCTTCAGGATTTGAGGTAGCCGTTGGCGGCCAGAAAGCTTTCAGTAATGGTGCTGCCGGCTGTGGATTCGGCGGCCTTGTCGCCCAGCAGCAGACGCTCCAGATAACGGGCCAGCAAGTCGACTTCCAGATTCACCCGGCGACCTGGCTGGTACGACGCCATGATGGTTTCGCTCAGTGTGTGCGGAATGATCGTCAGCAGGAATTCGGCGCCATCGACCGCGTTCACGGTCAAGCTGGTGCCGTCGACGGTGATCGAGCCTTTATGGGCGATGTACTTGGCCAGCTCTTTCGGGGCGCGGATGCGGAATTCCACGGCACGCGCATTTTCGGTACGGGTCACCACTTCGCCGACGCCATCGACATGACCGCTGACAAGGTGCCCGCCGAGGCGAGTGGTCGGGGTCAGGGCTTTTTCCAGGTTCACCGGACTGCCGCTTTTAAGGTCATTCATGGCGGTGCAGTCGAGGGTTTCGCGGCTGACATCGGCGGCAAAGCCGTTGCCAGGCAACTCAACGGCGGTCAGGCACACGCCGTTGACCGCGATGCTGTCGCCCAGTTTGACGTCGCTCAGGTCGAGCTTGCCGGTTGCTACGTGTACCCGCACATCTCCGCCTTTTGGGGTCAATGCACGAATACTGCCGATGGATTCGATGATGCCGGTAAACATGGAGTCCTCCTCGAGAACATAGCCGTCGCTGGGCTGCGGCCGGGAATTATACGCTCGCTGCTGGTGAAGGAATGGCAGTGACCCGCCAGTCATCGCCAACCGCGCGAATATCGGTGATTTTGAGCTCGGGCGCATCCTTCATTTGCGCGAGCGGCCAGTCGAGCAGTGGCCGCGCCGAGGAGCCAAGAAACTTGCCGGCGATGAAAATCTGGAACTCATCCACCAGGCCTTGCTGAGCGAAAGCGCCAGCCAGACGCGGGCCAGCTTCGACCAGCACTTCATTGACCCCACGATGGGCGAGCTCGATCAGCAACCGGTGCAGATCGACCTGACCGTCAACGCCGGGCACGATCAGGCACTCAGGGCCATTGGCGTACTGCTCTTCCACCGCCACGCAGGTGGCGACCAACACCGGGCCGGCCTTGAAGAACGGCGCATTCAGCGGCACCCGCAGGCGGCCGTCGATCAGCACGCGCAGCGGCGGACGGCTCATGGCCAAAGCGGTTTGCTCCGGGTCCAGGCCCAATTCGTCAGCACGCACGGTCAGCCGGGCGTTGTCCGCCAGTACCGTGTCGGCGCCGGTCAGCACCACGCTGGCCTGGGCACGCAACCGTTGCACCGCCGAACGAGCCGCAGGACCGGTGATCCATTGGCTTTCGCCGCTTTCCATCGCGGTGCGACCGTCCAGACTCATGGCCAACTTGACCCGCACGAACGGCAAGCCGTGTTCCATGCGCTTGAGAAAGCCTTGATTGAGCTTGCGCGCTTCACCTTCCAGCACGCCGCTTTCGGTGGCAATCCCGGCCTGGGCCAGGCGTTGCAGGCCGCGCCCGGCGACTTCCGGATTCGGATCCTGCATGGCCGCGACCACTCGGGCGACCCCGGCATTCACCAGCGCATCGGCGCAGGGCGGCGTGTGGCCGTGGTGGCTGCACGGTTCCAGCGTCACGTAAGCGGTAGCGCCACGGGCCTGCTCGCCAGCGGCACGCAAGGCGTGGACTTCCGCATGCGGCTCGCCAGTACGCACGTGCCAGCCTTCGCCGACGACCTGTCCGTCCCGCACAATCACACAGCCCACCCGAGGATTGGGATGCGTCGTGTAATGGCCTTTACGCGCCAGTTCCAGCGCGCGGGCCATGTAATGGGCGTCGAGGATGGCTTGTTCGGCAGACGTATTCATTCTTTCACCGGCTCACGGGCCAGGCGATCGATCTCTTCGCGAAACTCGTTGAGGTCCTGGAAGCGGCGATACACCGAAGCGAAGCGGATATAGGCGACTTCGTCGAGCTTTTGCAGCTCGGCCATCACCAGTTCACCGACCACGAGGGACTTGACCTCACGCTCGCCGGTGGCGCGCAGTTTGTGTTTGATGTGCACCAGCGACGATTCGAGGCGCTCGACACTCACCGGGCGCTTTTCCAGCGCACGCTGCATGCCGGCGCGCAGTTTTTCTTCGTCGAAGGGCTGACGGCTGCCGTCGGTTTTGATCAGGCGCGGCAACACCAGTTCAGCAGTCTCGAACGTCGTGAAACGCTCGCCGCAGGCCAGGCATTCACGCCGGCGGCGCACCTGTTCGCCCTCGGCGACCAGACGCGAGTCGATGACCTTGGTGTCGTTGGCACCGCAGAAGGGACAGTGCATGGTGGCAGGCAACAAAAAAAGGGAGGGCCATGGTAGCGCATCCCCGTGGCAAGACAAGCCATAGGGTTTGCGGTATACAGACGGCTATAGTGTTTGATCCATGGATTTCACCTTGCTGGAGCCGTAAATGTCCCTAAGACCGCTCGTTTTGCTCAGTCTTTTCAGCCTGCTGGTGGCCTGCGGCAGCGACGCCCCCAAGCCCCAGCCCCCGACGCCAGGCCCAGCCCCGCAGGCGGCGCAGAAAAAAGCGCAGGAGTCGGCCAACCTCGGACCGCTGCCGGCGTTTCAACGAGAGTTGAGCGGCACCTTGCAAGGCGTGCCGGCCGGCGCCGAAGTCGAACTGGCGCTGCTGGTGATCGACGAAAAGGATCGCCCGCAACAATTGCTTGCCAGCTCCAGCCTGATCGGCACCAATCAGGTGCTGCCGTTTCACCTGCGCTTCAACCCGGAATCGTTCCCGTCCGGCGCCCGCGTTGAACTGCGCGGCCGCGCCAGCCAGTCTGGCCAGCTGATTTTGCATCTGCCGTCGCGGATCATCTCCCAGCCCACCACGCAGGCCCTGGGCCAGCTGCAATTCGTCAAAGCGCCATGAATGCACCGCTCGACCTGCAACAGGCCTTGGGTGAACTGCTCGGTGATGCGCAGCTTGTGCCTGTCGCATTGCCCGAGACCGAGCTGAAACTCTGGCTGATCGATGGCGACAACATGGACCGCGCATTCAGCTCCGAAGAAACCCGACGGATTCTGCATGAGCCGCCGTACTGGAGTTTCTGCTGGGCCAGTGGTCTGGCGGTGGCGCGCTACCTCGCCGAATTCCCCGAGTGGGTCAAAGGCAAACGGGTGCTGGATTTCGGTGCCGGTTCGGGTGTGGCGGGGATTGCCGCGGTGAAGGCCGGCGCACTGGAGGTGGTGGCCTGTGACCTCGACCCGCTGGCGATTGCCGCGTGTCGGGCGAATGCTGAACTCAATGACGTAGACCTCAACTACTCGACCGACTTTTTCGCCGAGATAGACCGGTTTGATCTGATCCTGGTCGCTGATGTGCTCTACGACCGGGCGAACCTGCCATTGCTCGATGAGTTTTTAACCCGCGGCAAAGAGGCGCTGGTGGCCGATTCGCGTGTCAGGGATTTTCGTCATTCGCTGTATCAGCGCATCGAAATGCTGGAAGCGATGACCCTGCCGGATCTGGCCGAACCTGAAGAGTTTCGGCATGTGAGCCTCTACCACGCCACCCGGACATGATCGTTCCCACGCTCTGCGTGGGAACGCAGCCCCGGACGCTCCGCGTCCCTTCGTACGGCGTGACGCAGAGCGTCACTGGAGACATTCCCACGCGGAGCGTGGGAACGATCATGCTCCGACTTCCGGCCACCCCCCGCCAAGCCGTATAGTTGCCCCTATTCACGCTTCCAAGAGATCCCCCATGAGTCAGGAAACGCCGTACATCTTCGACGCCACGACTGCTGATTTCGACCAGTCGGTGATCGAGAACTCCTTCCACAAGCCAGTGCTGGTGAACTTCTGGGCCGAATGGTGTGCGCCCTGCAAAGTGCTGATGCCGTTGCTGCAGACCATCGCCGAGAGCTATCAGGGCGAGTTGCTGCTGGCCAAGGTCAACTGCGATCTGGAACAGGACATCGTCGCTCGTTTCGGTATTCGCAGCCTGCCGACCGTCGTGTTGTTCAAGGACGGCCAACCGGTCGACGGCTTTGCCGGTGCACAACCGGAATCCGCCGTACGGGCGATGCTTGAGCCTCACGTTCAAATGCCGCCACCGGCCGCCGCGGACCCGTTCGAACAAGCTCAAGCGTTGTTCGATGACAGTCGTTTTGCCGACGCAGAAGCCGTGCTGAAAGTGCTGCTGGGCGAAGACAACACCAACGCCAAAGCGTTGATTCTCTACGCCCGCTGCCTCACCGAGCGCGGTGAGTTGAGTGAAGCGCAAACCGTGCTCGACGCGGTCAAGAGCGATGAACACAAAGCTGCCCTGGCCGGTGCGAAGGCGCAGATCCAGTTTCTCGGTCAGGCCAAGGACTTGCCGGATGCAGCGGACCTGAAAGCACGCCTGGCGAAAAATCCGCAGGATGATGAAGCGGTGTATCAGCTGGCGGTTCAGCAGTTGGCCCGCCAACAGTACGACGCGGCGCTGGATGCGTTGCTCAAGTTGTTCATCCGCAATCGCAGCTACAGCGAAGGCTTGCCACACAAGACCTTGCTGCAGGTGTTCGAACTGCTGGGCAATGACCATCCGCTCGTGACCACCTACCGCCGCAAGTTGTTTGCTGCGCTGTACTAAGCCGGCTTGATCCAACTGTAGAGCGGCGTATCACCGCCGCTCGACACCTTCACCTCGGCGCTATGGCGCAAGCGCACCAACAGGCGTTTGCCCGACGCCGCGCTGCCCGTCAGACCTTCCAGTTGATCGAGCAAATCCGGCCCGCTCAATTGCCCGGCGTTGCGCAACAGGTCCTTGGCGATCTGCCACAGCGCGTCATCCTGGGTCACCGGTTTGGCCGGGGCGACACTGGCCTCGGGCCTGCTCACCTGCAACTGCGCACCGAGCCGTGCCCAGTCGCCGTCATCCAGCTCCAGCGTCAAATCCACCGGCCAGTCGCCGATGCTTCCGCGAATTCGCAACATACGTCTGCTCCTGCACATTTCTGACCTGCATGCTCCCACGGGACTTGTGCAACGCCAAGTAGCCGGTCAAACTCTCACCACTAACGTTATAAGATTACATAACAAATACTTCATTTTACTTGTTGAGGACCCTCCATGCGCCGTCTGCTGCTCGCTTTGCCGTTTGCCTTGTTGCCGCTGGCCCACGCCCACGCCGCTGATGAACATGATCATGAGCACAGCAGCCTTGGCGCCCACGAACATGGTGTAGGCCGCTTGAACGCAGCGCTGGATGGCCAGACTCTGGAGTTGGAGCTGGAAAGCCCGGCGATGAACCTGGTGGGCTTCGAACACGCCGCCACCACGGATGCCGATAAAGCCAAGGTCGCCACCGTTCGTGCGCAACTCGAAAAACCACTGGTGCTATTCAACCTGCCAAAAGCGGCCGGTTGCGTGGTCGCCATGCAGGAACTGGAAAGCCCGTTGTTCGGCGATAAACCGGACGCCGATGATGATGCCAAAGACGAACATCATCACGACCACAGCGAAATCCACGCTCACTACCAATTCACCTGCGCAGCTCCCGGCGCCCTGAAAAACCTCGACCTGGCGAACATTTTCAACACGTTCCCGGCGACCCGGAAAATTCAGGTACAACTGATCAGCCCGAGCGGGCAGCAAGGCGTTGAAGTGACCGCCAAGGCAGCCGCCCTGAAGTTCTGATTCCACCGCAAATCCCCTGTGGGAGCGAGCCTGCTCGCGAAGGCGCCGTCACATACAACAGAAATGTTGCCTGTCACACCGCCTTCGCGAGCAGGCTCGCTCCCACAGGGTTCACCTATCACCTGACCGGTTTCACATGACCCAAGCACTCATCGAACTGTCCGACCTGGGCTTCAGTTGGCCCGGTCACCCGCTATTACTGGATATCCCGGCGTTTCGCCTGGAGCCTGGCGAAACCCTGTTCCTCAAAGGTCCCAGCGGCAGTGGTAAAACCACCCTGCTCGGCCTGCTCGGCGGCGTGCAGAAACCTGATCGCGGCAGCATTCGTTTGCTCGGCCAGGAACTGACCGAACTGGGTGCCGGTGCACGTGACCGTTTCCGCGTCGATCACACCGGCTACATCTTCCAGCAATTCAATTTGCTGCCGTTTCTGTCAGTGCGCGAGAACGTCGAACTGCCCTGCCATTTCTCCAGGTTGCGCGCCGAACGGGCGCAACAGCGTCATGGCAGCGTTGATCAAGCGGCGGCCACCCTGCTCGCCCATCTGGGCTTGAAAGATGAAGGCATCCTCAGCCGTCGCGCCGACTCACTGTCCATCGGCCAGCAGCAACGCGTGGCCGCTGCCCGCGCGCTGATCGGTCAGCCGGAATTGGTCATCGCCGACGAACCGACGTCAGCCCTGGACTACGACGCACGCGAAAACTTCATTCGCCTGTTGTTCGCCGAATGCCGTGAAGCCGGATCGAGCCTGTTGTTTGTCAGCCATGACCAGAGCCTCGCACCCCTGTTCGATCGCCACCTGTCGCTGGCCGAACTCAATCGCGCCGCTACCCCGTCCGAGGTCTGAGATGTATTTGTTTCGTCTAGCCATGGCCAGTCTGGCTAACCGGCGCTTCACCGCCCTCCTCACCGCATTCGCCATCGCCCTGTCGGTGTGCCTGCTATTAGCGGTGGAACGGGTGCGCACCGAAGCCAAAGCCAGTTTCGCCAGCACCATCAGTGGCACCGACCTGATCGTCGGCGCGCGTTCCGGTTCGGTGAACCTGTTGCTCTACTCGGTGTTCCGCATCGGCAACGCCACCAACAACATCCGCTGGGACAGCTTCGAACACTTCGCCAACGACCCGAAAGTGAAGTGGGCGATTCCGATGTCCCTGGGCGATTCCCATCGCGGCTATCGGGTGATGGGCACCACCGAGGCCTACTTCGAGCATTACCAGTACGGCCATCAGCAACACCTGGAATTGTCCGCAGGCCGCGCCTTCGCCAACGACCCGTTTGAAGTGGTGCTCGGTGCCGAAGTGGCGGATGCATTGCACTACAAGCTCGGCGACGAACTGGTGCTGGCCCACGGCGTAGCGGTGATCAGCCTGGTCAAGCACGACGACAAACCGTTCACCGTGGTTGGCATTCTCAAACGCACCGGCACTCCGGTGGACCGCACGCTACACATCAGCCTTGGCGGCATGGAGGCGATTCATGTCGACTGGCACAACGGCGTGCCAGCGCGAGGCAACGGCCGGATCAGTGCCGATCAGGCACGGAACATGGACCTCACGCCGCAAGCGATTACCGCGTTCATGCTCGGCCTCAACAGCAAGATTTCAACCTTTGCGGTGCAACGCGAGATCAATGAATTCCGTGGCGAGCCAATGCTGGCGATCCTGCCCGGCGTGGCACTGCAAGAGTTGTGGAGTTTGATGAGCACAGCGGAAAAAGCCTTGTTTGTGGTCTCCCTGTTTGTAGTGCTGACCGGGTTGATCGGCATGCTCACGGCGATTCTCACCAGCCTGAATGAACGTCGGCGCGAGATGGCGATTCTGCGCTCGGTGGGTGCTCGACCATGGCACATCGCGACGCTGCTGGTGCTGGAAGCGTTCGCCTTGGCGTTGTCCGGAGTGATTGCCGGCGTGGCGTTGCTGTATGTGGGCATCGCCGCCGCCCAGGGTTATGTGCAAGCCAATTACGGCTTGTACCTGCCGCTGGCATGGCCGAGCGAGTATGAATGGACGCTGCTCGGTGGCATCCTGATCGCCGCCTTGCTGATGGGCAGCGTGCCGGCCTGGCGCGCGTATCGCCAATCGTTGGCCGATGGCCTGTCGATCCGACTATGAGGACGTTGAACATGCCCCGCGCCTTGCTTGCGCTGCTGATGCTGGTCGCCCTGCCCGTGTGGGCGGCCGAGCCGAAAGACCTGACCTGGTCGGAAATGATCCCGCCGGATGCCGCACCGGAAGTGCCGAACATGACGCCCCTGCACGACTTGTCGCAGATGAGCAGCACGCTGTCTGCCGAGTCGGCACCCGCCGCCAGACAGGACATGCCGAATGCGCCCGTGGTGAAGGACCTTGATGGTCAGAATATTCGCCTGCCGGGCTACATTGTGCCGCTGGAAGTCAGTGAAGACGGTCGTACCACGGAGTTTCTGCTGGTGCCGTATTTCGGCGCGTGCATCCACGTCCCGCCACCGCCGTCGAACCAGATCGTGCATGTGAAAAGCGAAATCGGCGTGAAGCTGGATGAGCTGTATCAGCCTTACTGGATCGAGGGGGCGATGCAGGTCAAGGCATCGACCAGTGAGCTGGCGGATGCGGGGTATCAGATGGAGGCGGACAAGATTTATGTGTATGAATTGCCGGAGTGAATCCGGCAATTGTGTATTGCACATAAGATAGCTATCGCGCGCAGGTCGAATCGTCGCACCGTCGCTCCCACAGGGATCACCTGAACCTTGTGGGAGCGAGCCTGCTCGCGGTGGGGTCCTCAAATACACACAAAAACCCCCATTACCGTTTCATTGAGCTGAGTCAAAAGTCCGTAGCAAGCTACCTTGTACTATCGGTACAACGAAAATTTATTACGACCTTTGGAGTCTCCATGCACAAGTCCCTGCTCAGCACTTCGCTGTTGGCCCTCGCGCTCACAGCCCCGCTCGCCCATGCCTTCGAGGCTGGCGATATCCTTATTCGTGCCGGTGCAATCACCGTGGACCCAAAAGGCGACAGCTCCAGCGTCAAGGTCGACCAAGGCCCGCTGGCCGGTGCTGACCTGGGTGGTGAAGCCACCCTGAGCAGCGACACGCAGCTGGGTCTGAACTTCGCGTACATGTTCAATAGCCACTGGGGGATCGAATTGCTGGCGGCCACCCCGTTCGAGCATGACGTGAAACTCAAAGGCACCGCCCTGGGCTCAGCGGCCAACGGTAAACTCGGCACCATTAAACAGCTGCCACCGACCTTGAGCGTCGTGTACTACCCACTGGACCCGAAGTCCGCTTTCCAACCGTACCTCGGCGCCGGCATCAACTACACCGTGATCTACGACGAAAGCGTCGGCAGCGAAGCACAGGCCAAGGGCTTCAGCAACTTCGAAGCGGACAACTCGTGGGGCATGGCGTTTCAGGTGGGTGCTGACTACATGATCACCGACAACATCCTGATCAACGCCCAGGTGCGCTACATCGACATCGACACCACCGCGACCGTTGAAAACCACGCGATTGCGCCGGGCACCCGGGCCAAAGTCGATGTGGACGTAGACCCGTTCGTTTATATGGTTGGTTTGGGTTACAAGTTCTAAAGTACGTTCACGTGGTGGTGAACCTGGCCGTTGTAGACAGCGCCATAGAAGCGAATACCGGCCACAAAAAAGGCGCCTTTCAAGGGCGCCTTTTTTGTGGCCGCGAACATCTCAGCGCCCCAACAACCGCGCCAGGCCAACACTCATCGGTGTCTGCGCCGGGTAGGTAAAGCGCTCCAGCAAACGCCGATTGTTCGCCCGTGAATGGCGAATATCGCCAGAGCGCGCCGGGCCGTAGCTGATGGGCGGCAACTCACCGAGCACAGCTTCCAGCGCCTGCAGCATTTGCTTAAGGCTGGTCGCCTGGTTCCAGCCGACATTCACTGCCCCGGCTTCAACTTGCGGCTTTTCGATGGCTTGCACCAGCAACTCAATCAGATCCTCGACGTAGACGAAATCGCGCGTCTGCTCGCCATCACCGAACACGGTAATCGGCAGGCCCTGGCGGGCCCGCTCGCTGAAAATGCTGATCACCCCGGAATACGGCGAGGACGGGTCCTGACGCGGGCCGAAGATGTTGAAGAAGCGGAAAATCACCGGCTCCAGCCCATGCTGGCGACGGTAGAATTCGAAGTAGTGCTCGCTGGCCAGCTTGTCCACCGCGTAAGGCGTCAAAGGCGATTTGGGCGTTTCTTCGTCGATCGATTCACCCTCGCCATTGTTGCCGTAAACCGCCGCACTGGAGGCAAACAGCACGCGTTTTACGCCGGCCTGGCGCATGGCTTCGCAGACATTCAGCGAACCGATGAAATTGCTCTGGTGAGTCTTCACCGGGTCAACCACCGAGGCCTGTACCGAGGCCACCGCGGCCAGGTGCGCCACGGCGCTGCAACCGACCATCGCCTGAGCCACCAAAGCAGTGTCGGCGACATCACCTACGATCAGTTCGAGGTTGGAGTTATCCAGTGGCAGGTTGCTGCGTTTGCCGGTGGACAGGTCATCGAGAATGCGCACCGAATGCCCCTTGGCGAGCAGGGCATCGGTCAGGTGCGAGCCGATAAAACCGGCACCGCCAGTGATTAAAACAGGGCCGTCAGCCATGGCGATAAAACCTATCCAGAAGGCCCGGGAGTGCGGCGCGCCAGGCGCGAGGTTTGATCCCGAACGTGTGCAAAATTTTCTTGCAGGCCAGCACCGCGTGTTGCGGTTCTTCGGCGGCATCCGGACGCGTGGCGTGAGCCTGGGCGGTCGGCGCTTCAACAGCCAGCGGATGCAGGCTGCGTGCTTCGGTCAGGATAGCCTGACCCAGTGCCAGCGGCGTGGTCGCCTCATGGCCGGCGTAATGATAGGTGCCCCACAGCGGTGCCGCACAATCGAGTTGTTTGAGCACCGAGATGATCACACGGGCCGCATCGTCGACCGGTGTCGGGTTGCCCCGGCGGTCGTCGGCCAACAGCAGTTCATCAGGCGCCTCGGCCCGCGCGAGGAAACGTCCGAGCGTGCCGTCAGGACTTTCATCGAGCAACCAGCCGAAACGCAGCAATACGTGCTGCGGGCAGGTCGCGCGGACGCTTTTCTCGATACGCCACAACGCCTGGCCGCGGAGCCCCAGCGGAACCGGTTCGTCTTTTTCGCTGTAAGCGGTGGCACGGGAGCCATCAAATACACGATAGCTGGAGGGTTGCAGCAGAACGATGTTGTGATGCTGGCACAGTTCGGCCAGACGCTCGACCGCACGCTCCTGCCCGGCCAGACGTTGCTCGCTGACCGCTTCCGCCTGAAACCAGTCGAAGTAGTAGGCGAGATTGATCAACGCGTCCGGGCGGGTGTCGTCGAGCAATTGCGTCAGGCTCGCGGCATCCCAGCCGTCTTGCGGGGGGCGGGGGGCGAGGAAGCCGATGTCTTCCTCCGCACCGAGGCGAATCAGCGCCTGCCCAAGGGCATTTCCGCCGCCCAGTAACATAAGGCGCATTCGCATAGAGTCAGCAGGCCCAGTCTGGTTGGAACGATGGCTTTATCGACATCGCCCGCGGGCAATGTCGTTGATAATTTCTGGAATCGTTGCATTTTGCGGGTTTAGTGCGCAACCGTCATCCGTAAAGTGTAGATCGCCGGGATTTGTGGTGCTGCTACTGGCCCGCGAAGAGGCCCTGGAGGTCGGCGAAGGTCTTGAGCGGTACTTGCAACTTCATTCCCCCACCCGCATAACTGCCCCCATGAATCTGCCAATCCCGACGGACAGCGCCCTGGCAGGCTTCCACCCCGCCGTCAGCGCCTGGTTCAGCAACACCTTCCCGACGGTCACCGCCGCCCAGGCCCTGGCGTGGCCGTTGATTCGTCAGCGGCGCTCGACCCTGATCGCCGCGCCCACCGGGTCCGGCAAAACCCTCACCGCGTTCCTCGCCGTTATCGACGAACTGGTTCACCGGGGCCTGGAAACCGCCGACGGGCTGCCTGACGAAACCCTGGTGGTCTATGTCTCGCCGCTCAAGGCCTTGTCCAACGACATTCAGATCAACCTGCAAAACCCGCTCGCCGGGATCACCGAGCAATTACGGGTGATGGGCTTGCCCCCCTTGCAGATCAACACCGCCGTGCGCACCGGCGACACGTCGCAGAAAGATCGCTCGGCCATGCGCAAGACCGCGCCGCACATTCTGGTGACCACCCCGGAATCCCTTTACGTGCTGCTCGGCTCCGACTCCGGCCGAAAGATGCTCGGCACTGCGCGCACGGTGATCGTCGATGAAATCCACGCCATCGCCGCCAGCAAACGCGGCAGCCATTTGGCCCTGAGCCTTGAACGGTTGCAGGCGCTGTGCGCAGAACCGCTGTTGCGCATTGGCCTGTCCGCCACGCAAAAACCCATCGAAACGGTGTCGCGCTTTCTGGTGGGTCGCGACCGTCCCTGCGAGATCGTCGACATCGGCCACGCCCGCCCACGGGATCTGGACATCGAAGTCCCTCCCGTGCCGTTGTCCGCGGTCATGGCCAATGACGTGTGGGAACTGGTCTACGACCGCCTCGCCACCCTCGCCCGCGAACATCGGACCACGCTGATTTTCGTCAATACCCGGCGTCTCGCCGAGCGCCTGAGCCGGCATCTGAGTGAACGCCTCGGCAAGGAGGCAGTGGCCGCCCACCACGGCAGCCTGGCCAAGGAGTTTCGTCTGGACGCCGAACAACGGCTCAAGCGCGGCGACCTGCAAGTGCTGATCGCCACCGCTTCGCTGGAACTGGGTATCGACATTGGCGACGTCGACCTGGTGTGCCAAATCGCTTCGCCGCGTTCGATTTCAGGGTTTCTGCAACGGGTCGGCCGTTCCGGGCACCAGGTCGGCGGTACGCCCAAGGGCCGCTTGTTCGCCACCACCCGCGACGACCTGATCGAATGCACCGCGCTGCTCGATTGTGTTCGGCGCGGCGAACTCGACACACTGCAGATTCCCACAGCGCCACTGGACGTACTCGCGCAACAAATCATTGCCGAGGTCAGTTGCCAGGAATGGTCGGAACACGCGCTGCTGAAGATGCTGCGTAACGCCTCGCCGTATGCCGAACTCGACGAAAAACATTATCAGGCGCTGTTGCACATGCTCGCCGAGGGCTACAACAGTCGACAAGGCATGCGCAGCGCTTACCTGCACCGCGATGCAGTTACCCGCACCCTGCGCGCTCGTCGAGGCGCCAGATTGACCGCCGTAACCAGCGGCGGGACGATTCCGGACAACGCCGACTACAGCGTTTTGCTGGAGCCCCAAGGGCTGAACATCGGCAGCGTCAACGAAGACTTTGCGGTGGAGAGCATTGCCGGGGATGTGTTCCAGTTGGGCAATACCTCCTACCGAAT
Organism: Pseudomonas sp. BE134; assembly: GCF_031456105.1. Taxonomy (NCBI): domain Bacteria; kingdom Pseudomonadati; phylum Pseudomonadota; class Gammaproteobacteria; order Pseudomonadales; family Pseudomonadaceae; genus Pseudomonas; species Pseudomonas sp. BE134. Next base: position 71,618 of record NZ_JAVDUA010000028.1, read on the forward strand.
CCTGCGGGTCGAAACCGGCAAGGTCCGGGTCGAAGATGCTCAAGGCCAGCCGCCGACCATTCCCTTCTGGCTGGGTGAAGCACCGGGGCGCAGCGCGGAGTTGTCGTTTGCCGTCGCTCGCTTGCAAGCACACCTCGACGACTTGCTCGGCGCCACGCCAGGCAACCTGCAACCGGCCCTCGACTGGCTGACCGACACACTCGGCCTGAACGTCGCCAGCGCCGAGCAACTGATCGATTATCTCGCCCGGGCGCGCCTGACGCTGGGTGCCCTGCCGTCACAGGACACGTTGCTGATGGAGCGCTTTTTCGACGAGTCCGGCGGCACGCAACTGATCATCCACACCCCGTTCGGCAGCCGCATCAACCGCGCCTGGGGCCTGGCCCTGCGCAAGCGTTTCTGCCGCACCTTCAACTTCGAATTGCAGGCCGCCGCCAGCGAAGACGCGATCGTGCTGTCGCTGTCCACCAGCCACAGTTTTGAACTCGACGACGTCTGGCGCTACCTGCACAGCAACAGCGCCGAACACCTGCTGATTCAAGCGGTGCTCGACGCGCCACTATTCGGCGTGCGCTGGCGCTGGAATACCGGTGTCGCCCTGGCTCTGCCGCGTTACAGCGGCGGACGTAAAGTCCCGCCGCAGATCCAGCGAATGAAAAGCGAAGACCTGATTGCCAGTGTCTTTCCTGATCAGATTGCCTGCGTGGAAAACCTCGCCGGTGAACGTGAAATTCCCGACCATCCATTGGTGGAACAGACCCTCGACGATTGCCTGCACGAGGCGATGGACAGCGTAGGCTGGCTGGCGTTGCTGCGGCGCATGGAACGTGGCGACGTGCGGCTGATCAGCCGTGACCTGCCAGCGCCGTCGCCGCTGGCGGCGGAAATCCTCAGCGCCCGGCCTTATAACTTTCTCGACGATGCGCCGCTGGAAGAGCGTCGCACGCAAGCGGTGCTCAACCGACGCTGGACCGATCCAGAGTCCACCGACGACCTCGGAGCGCTGGATGCCGACGCGATTCAAGCGGTACGCGACGAGGCCTGGCCGGCACCCACTGGCGTCGATGAAATGCATGAGGCGTTGATGAGTCTTGCGTGCATCACCGATGCCGAGGCCCAGACTAATGCGCACTGGCTCGACTGGCTGAACGCCCTGGCCGACAGCGGTCGCGCCACCCGAATGCAGATCAACGCACAGCACGGGTTGTGGCTGGCACTGGAGCGACTGACCGGCTTGCAAGCGATTTATCCACAAGCCACTTTGTTGCCGGCACTGCAAGCGTTGCCCGGTTTCGATGATCCCTGGACGCCAGACGAAGCCGTGCTTGAAGTGATCCGCGCACGACTCAGCGCGTTTGGCCCGCTGCCGCTCACCGCGATTGCCGAACCCCTGGGATTGGCGGCGAATCACATCACCCAGGCCTTGGCGCAACTGGAACGCGAAGGCTATGTGTTGCGCGGCCGCTTCACGCCCGGCGCAGGGTTGGAGGAATGGTGCGAACGGCATCTGCTGGCGCGTATTCACCGTTACACGGTCAAGCGCTTGCGGCGGGAAATCGAGCCGGTGGCGTTGCAGGATTTCATGCGTTTTCTGTTCGACTGGCAACACCTGTCGGCGGCGACTCAAGGCCAGGGCAGCGCGGTGTTGCCCTCCATCGTCGGTCAGTTCGAAGGCTACCCCGCCGCTGCCTCAGCCTGGGACAGCGACATTCTGTCGGCGCGAATCAAAGATTACTCGCCGGGGTGGCTGGATGATCTGTGCCGCAGCGGCAAACTGGTCTGGACACGCCTGACCGCGCGCAACAAAGGAGCCGGCACGGCATTGCGCAGCACGCCGATTCTGTTGTTGCCGCGCAGTCAGGTTGGCTTGTGGAGCGGCTTGACCGAGCAGACACCGGTCAGCGAACTGTCACCCAAAACACAAAAGGTTCATGAGGCGCTCAGCCAACACGGCGCGCTGTTTTTCGATGAACTGATTCATGAAGCTCATCTGCTGCGCTCGGAACTGGAAATCGCCTTGCAGGAGCTTGTCGGGGCCGGATTGGTGAACGCCGATAGCTTCGCCGGATTGCGGGCACTGATTACCCCGGCCAGCAAACGCCAGAGTCGCAGCAGTCGACGCGGGCGTGGGGCGTTTGTCGGCGGGATGGACGACGCCGGACGTTGGGCCTTGTTACGCCGCCGGCCGGCCGCGCCGGTTGTGGATAACCAACGTCCAGCGCCGACACCGACGGAGACACTGGAACACATCGCCATGACCCTGTTGCGGCGTTATGGCGTGGTGTTCTGGCGGCTGCTGGAACGTGAGGCGGATTGGTTGCCGAGCTGGCGCGAATTGCTGCGTACATTTCACCGGCTGGAGGCTCGGGGCGAGATACGCGGCGGGCGGTTTGTCAGTGGCTTGGCCGGTGAACAGTTTGCATTGCCCGAGGCCATTCCACTGCTGCGCGAAGTACGTAGGCGACCCCATGACGGGAGTTTGATCGCGGTGTGCGGGGTTGACCCGCTGAACCTTGCCGGAACGCTGTTACCCGGTGCGAAAGTACCGGCGTTGGCGAGTAATCGGTTGGTGTACCGCGATGGAATTCCGGCGGCGGCGGAGATTGCCGGCAAGCAACACTTTTGGCTGGAGCTGGATCAGCAAGCAGCTATTGAAATACGTAGCAAGTTGACTCGCCACTGATCGTTCCCACGCTCCGCGTGGGAATGCAACCAGAGACGCTCTGCGTCTCAAGAGCGGACGCGGAGCGTCCGGTGAGGCCATTCCCACGCAGAGCGTGGGAACGATCTGAAGAGTCACTGGGTACGCGGCTGATCCGGCATCAACACCGCCGAATGCTCCATCGCGACTTCGTCATCCTGCTCATCCACCTGCCGCTTGGGCATCAAAACCTGTTGTGGATAAGTCTGCGCGAAATGCACCCACGGGCAGTTATCCACAAGCTTTTTCAAACGCTGGTTGAATGCCCGACTCACCGCGTATTGACCTCCCGACACGGTGCGGAACTGCGCCGTCAGCACCACGCCATTGAGGTCCATTTTGTCGACGCCGAATACGTCCAGTGGCCCTTGCAGGTTGTACTTGAGAAACGGGTCGTCGCTGATCGAATGCCCGGCTTCGCGGATCAATTCAATCGCCTTATCGACATCGGTGTCGTAGGTGAACTGCACCGAGAAGAACGCATAGGCGAATTGCCGGGACTGGTTGGTCACGGCCTTGATCTGGCCGAACGGCACCGAGTGCACAAAGCCCTTGCCATCGCGCAGGCGCAGGGTGCGGATGGTCAAGCCTTCGACCGTGCCGGCATGCCCGGAATCGAGCACCACCCAATCACCAATCGACAAGGTGTCTTCGATGATGATGAACAACCCGGTGATGACGTCCTGCACCAGCTGCTGGGAGCCGAAACCGATGGCCAGCCCCACCACCCCGGCGCCGGCCAGAAACGGCGCGACGTTGATCCCAAGGTTAGCCATGGTGGTGATCGCACAGATCACCACCAGCAGGATTTTGATCGCATTGCGCAGCAGCGGCAGGATGGTTTTCACCCGCGTACTTGGCTGGCGTGCTGAGCGTTTGTTGACCGGTGGCTTCAGGGCTTCCTGAATCGTCGTGTCGAGCACCACCCAGACCATCCAGGTCACCAGGAAAATCAAACCGATGCGGCCCAGCGAATCACTGATCGCTCGCCCGACCGTATTGCTCATCGCGAATTCCAGGAGTGACACCCCCCAGATCCGCCCCAGGATATCGATGAACACAATCGCCATGCCGATCCGTAGCAACGCGTGTGAAAGGCTCAGGAAACGCTCTTTGTAGGCATTGCTGCGACGCGCCGCTTGCTCGCTGCGGGACTTGAAAAGGTGATGCAGTGACGTGCTGAGAAACACCGTCGCAATCAACAAGACGGTGGTGAACAATGCGCTGCGCAGCACCTGCTGATTGTCATCGCTGATGCTGACCAGATTGATGACCGAGACCATCACCATCAACAGGATCGGCCAGTACCACAGGCCGGAAAAAATCCGCAACGTCTCGCGCAATGCCGGCTGTTTGAGGCGCTGGGCCAGCGGCAGAATGCGGATCAGATGCGCGACCGGCCGGCGCATTTTGATCACCAGCAGACCAAAGGCCATCGAGGCGCCCAGACCGGTCAATACCGCCACGCTGCTGGTGAGATTGCTGCCCAACTGATGGGCAATCTGCGGACTGGTCAAAGCATCGCTGATGGCAACCAGAAAGCCGATTGCAAACAACGGCCGTGGGCTGAATTGACGAAGGATCTGCACCGCACGGCGTTTGTGGCCGGCATTGAACAGGACCACCAATGTCAGCACCAGCGAGGCGGCGAAGATGCCGCTGCTGGTGGCATAGGCGAAACACAATGCCAGGGCCCGGCCGGCGGACACTGGCAAGTAGTGGCTGACAATGATCGTCAACGGCAGGCTCACCAGCGCCGGAATGCTGTAAGGCAAGGCATAACCGAGCACTGCCCGACCGCGTTCGCGGGTGAGCAACAAACGATGCCGGCTCAGACGCGTGGCCAGCAGCCCGCCAAGCAGCCAGAGCAATGCAAAGACACCCGCCCACACGCCGGACAACAGCAGGAAATCCCCCGCCACGCTCCAGCTGGAACGCGCCGATGGATGATTGACCAGTTGATCGACTTCATCGGCTGCGCGATCTGCGCGCAGACGCCAGGCATCGACCAGTTCCTCGTTGAGATCAAGTTTACCCTCGACCTCATCGATGCTCGAACTGATCGCCCCCAGCAATCCACCCTGGACCAACGGCTGCGGGTGGGCCGCTGGTGTCGCGGCGGTGCTGGTCGCCGGCAAGCCCGGTATCGCCGCAGCTTGCAGCCCGACGCTAGCTGTCATGAGCAGTAGCGCCAGCAGTATTGCAGTCTTGAACGGATGCAAACGCAGTGCTCCTTTTGAATAGTCGTAATGAACGAAAGATCGCAGCCTTCGGCCGCGCCTACAAGCGTAAATCGGCTAAGCGCCTTGAAGGTCTCGAATCTTCGATTATTGCAGCCGGCTGATCAGTGCGGCCAGACATCGCTCCCACAGGTAAATTGTGTAGGGCTTTACCGTCCGTAGCCCCGTCGAAACTTTCTCCCTCCCCCGGCAGTCATCAAAAGACGGGGCTGCGCGAAGACCATCAAGCGGGAGGTGACATGGCGGTGATTCAAATAAGTAGTTCAGGCGGGTTCAAACGCCTGCGGGACGTCCATCACCCACTGGCAAGCTTCTTCGCATCCAGCGAATCCTTGGCCGAAGGATTGCGGCCATGAACGTTTCCGAGCCGCTCGACGCCGCCGATGATCCGTCGCCAACCCTCGCCGCCGTGCGCCGCTTCACGGTACTGACGGTCAACACGCATAAAGGTTTTACCGCGCTGAACCGGCGTTTCATCCTGCCAGAGTTGCGCGAAGCAGTGCGCAGTGTGTCTGCCGACGTGGTGTTTTTGCAGGAAGTCCACGGTGCCCATGAACAGCACCCAACGCGCTACAGCAACTGGCCGGCGGTACCGCAATACGAATTCCTTGCCGACACCCTGTGGCCACAGTTTGCCTATGGCCGCAACGCGGTCTACCCGGCGGGTGATCATGGGAATGCGTTGCTGTCGAAATTCCAGATCATTCGCCACGACAACCTGGACGTCTCAATCAGCGGCCATGAAAACCGCGGCATCCTGCATTGCGTGCTGCGCCTGCCCGGTGACGGCCAGGAAATTCACGCCATCTGCGTGCACCTGGGGCTGCGCGAAACCCATCGGACCGAACAGCTCAAACTGTTGAGCCGACGCCTTTCGGAGTTGCCGGATGAGGTGCCGGTGATCGTTGCCGGAGATTTCAATGACTGGCGCCAGCGGGCCGATGTGCTGCTCAAACCCTGTGGTCTGCGCGAAGTGTTCGCCGAACATCATGGCAAACCGGCACGCAGTTTTCCCGCACGAATGCCGGCATTACGACTCGACCGCATTTACGTACGCAACCTCAAGGCCAGCCGTCCGCAGGTATTGGCTGCACGCCCGTGGTCACACCTTTCCGACCACGCACCGCTGTCGGTGGAGATCGAGCTATGAGCATCCCGTCGATGGAAAAAACCAGCGTGGAGCACTCTGCGGCCCCCCGGACGACCGGCAAACCCGGCGTGGTCGATGTCAACTATGGCTGGCAAGGCAACAACCGGGTCGAGTTGCTGGAAAACGGTGAAGCGTATTTCCCACGGGTGTTCGAGGCCATGCGCCAGGCCAAGACTGAAATCCTCCTGGAAACGTTTATTGTGTTCGAGGACAAGGTCGGTAACGAGATGCAGCAAGTGTTGATCGACGCCGCCCGGCGCGGTGTGCGAGTCACCGCCAGTCTCGACGGATTTGGCTGCGGCGAATTGAGCACCGAGTTCCTGGCCGCGATGAGCGAAGCCGGTGTGCACATCCAGATATTCGACCCCGCGCCTAAGCGTCTGGGCATTCGCACTAACTGGTTCCGCCGCCTGCACCGAAAGATCGTCGTGGTCGATGGAACGATTGCCTTCATCGGCGGGATCAACTTTTCCGCCGACCACTTGGGCGACTTCGGCCCCGAGGCCAAACAGGATTACTCCGTTGAAGTGCAAGGCCCGGCAGTGGCCGACATTCATCACTTCGCGCTGTTGCAATGCGGTCGCCCGGCCCGCGCCAAATACTGGTGGCAGCGACGCCGCCAACGGCGTTCGGAACTGGCAGTCAACGATCATGACGGCCAGGTTCGGCTGGTGTACCGCGACAATGGTGACCATCGCACGGATATCGAAGAGGTTTACCGGTTGGTGCTGCGCACTGCCAAGCGCCGGGTGGTGATCGCCAACGCTTACTTCTTTCCCGGTTATCGCTTGCTGCGCGAGATCCGCAACGCAGCACGCCGTGGCGTCGATGTTCGCCTGATTCTGCAGGGCCAGCCGGACATGCTGGTGGCCAAACTTGCTGCGCGCATGACCTATGACTATCTGCTCAAGGCGGGCGTGCAGATTCACGAATACTGCGAGCGGCCGCTGCACGGCAAAGTCGCGCTGGTCGACGAGGACTGGAGCACCGTCGGTTCAAGCAACCTCGACCCGTTGAGCCTGTCCATGAACCTGGAAGCCAATGTGTTGATCCGCGACCGTGCGTTCAACCGCACGCTGTTCGAACGGCTTGAACACCTGAGCGATAACCACTGCAAAGCCATGTGCGTCGACACCGCACCGCGCGGACGAATCTGGCACATGACGGTCGGCTTTCTGGTGTTTCACTTCCTGCGCCATTTCCCCGCCTGGGCGGGTTGGATGCCGGCACACAAGCCGCGCTTGAAAGCCTTCATCAAGCCGGCCGGGAGTGATGAACATGCCCCACGCTGAAGTCCATTCGACCACCCACGCCGAGCGCCCGGGAAAGTCTCGCTGGAGCCGCTGGAAACGACCGTTGACGATGCTGTTTTTCCTGGCGCTGATCGTCCTGTTGACGATGCTCGCCCAGCGCATCGAATGGGATGAAGTGTTCCACACCCTGGCCAATTTCAAGTCGCGCACATTGGTCATCGCCTCGGGGCTGACGCTGCTGAGTTTTCTGGTGTACGCCAGTTTCGATCTGATCGGCCGCACCTACATTCGCCAGGATTTGACGTGGAAACAGATCCTGCCGGTGGGGGTCATCAGCTATGCCTTCAACCTCAATCTGAGTGCGTGGGTGGGTGGCATCGCCATGCGCTATCGGCTGTACTCACGGCTGGGGGTGAGCAAGAGCAACATCGCAAAAATTCTCGGTTTGAGCCTGGCGACCAATTGGTTCGGCTACATGGTGATTGCCGGCACCGTTTTCAGCAGCGGACTGGTGCGCATGCCGCCGGGCTGGAAACTGAGCACCGGTGCATTACAAGGGGTGGGCGTGTTGTTGCTGCTGGTGAGCGCGGGCTATCTGGCCGCCTGTCGATTTTCCAGGCGTCGGGAGTGGGCCATTCGCGGGGTGGAAATCAACCTGCCTTCTCTGCGCATGGCGGTGCTGCAACTGGCACTGGGGGCACTGAACTGGTCGTTGATGGCGGCGGTGATTTTTACTTTGTTGCCGAGCAAGCTGGACTACCCGCTGGTGCTGGGGGTGTTGTTGATCAGCGCCATTGCCGGGGTCATCACACACATTCCGGCGGGGCTTGGCGTGCTGGAAGCGGTGTTTGTGGCGTTGCTGCAACATGAGGCTTCGCGGGGCAGTCTGGTGGCGGGGTTGCTGGCGTATCGGGCGATTTACTTCATCTTGCCGCTATTGATTACGCTGGTGATGTATCTGCTGGTGGAGGCCAAGGCCAAGTCGTTGCGAATTTCCAGGAAACCCAAGTGATCGATGGTGACTGTGAGGGCGCTATCGCGAGCAGGCTCGCTCCCACATTTGGATCGCGGTCTGACTGTGGGAGCGAGCCTGCTCGCGATAGTCGAAAGAACACTGAAAATCTCAAGTCGATTGAATAATGCTCAACCGCTCACCCACAACCATTTCGGTAATCCAGTCCACCAGGATCGAGGTGTACGCCTGCTGTGAAACAGGCTCGCTCAAGGCGTGATCCGCCCCGTCGATAATCCGGTGGGTCAGCGAGTGAGTCTGCTGACAGGCCGCGCGGTAACTCATGATGGTCGCGTGGGGTACATAATCGTCGGTCTCGGATTCAACCAGCAGCACATCACCGGTGAATTGCGAACAAGCATGTAACGCCCGGTTGCTGTCGGCACGGATCAACGTGCTGCGGTAATCGCGCAGGTCAATCTTGTCCAGATCACGTTTCGGCGTGTGCCAAAGATCGTCTCGATACAGTGCCGGAACTCGCAACGCCAGCCAGCGCACCGGACGCAATGACGTCAGGATCGAGGCCAGATAGCCGCCGTAACTGGTGCCGACCACGGCGATGGCCGAGGTGTCGAGCGCCGGGTGCGCGAGCAGCCGGTCATACGCCGCCAACAGGTCACGCAAGTTGTCTTCACGGGTGACGCGGGTCAGCGGGATTCCAGTGCCTCCAGTATGGCCGCGCAAGTCGAACGTCAGGCAGACGCAACCCAGGCCGGCGATGCCTTTGGCCCGCTCCAGATCCCGTTCCTGGCTGCCACCCCAACCGTGCACAAACAGCACACCGGGCACCTTCGATTTGGGGCTGAGAAAAGTCCCGCTCATCTGTTCATCGTCGATGTCGATCTGAATGGTTTCGCTTCTAGCCGTCATAGGATTTAACCGTTACGTACTTGAGGAGAAAATCACCGTTTTCTGCGGGGCCACGGTACACCTCGATGGCGTCCGCCGGTAACGGTTGATCGATGTAGGTTTCCACCGAAGACACGCGAATCGCGCGCATCCCCGGATCGTTGACGAAGCTCTGCAACGCCGCCACTTCCGCGCTGCTGGCTCCGCCCATGCGCCAGGATTGCTCCAGCACGCCGCTGCGCTGTTTGCCGTTGCTGTCCAGGCCTTGGGCGATGTCGTAGTTGCGTCGCGAGGCGTAGAAGCCCGGATAGGCCTCATCCGCCGCGTTGTCGAACACCTGCGCCTGCTGGATCGCCAACCGCACATCGTCAGGCAAGGGTAGCTTAAGCAGGTCCTCGTAATACCCCGGCACCACCAACAGGTTGGAGCCGCCATACACCAACTCGCCCTGTCCGTCTTCAATCAAGTATTGCTCACCGCAGTAACTCAGCACGGTGTCGCCGATAAAACTCTGGCCGACACTGTGGGTAATCACATTGCCCAAGTCCTGTTCCAGCACCACGCCTTCGGTGAATAACTTGCTGGCGTCGGGTCTGGCGAGGATGGCGTGGAACTGGTCGAGGCTTTCGATCACTTCCTGACCGCGTCCGGCGCAAGCGTGTACAGGCTTGAGGCGGATCGGTCCGTTGTAAAGCAAGTGTTCGGCCGCGGGTCGCGCATCGTCGAGTGAGAACACGCTGAGGCCATCCAGCACCACGTTGCGTACGCGCTCGGAGAACAGCGTTGACCAGCCAGGCGGGGCGTAAGCATTTTTGTTGAGCAAGCCATGGCTGATGGCCTTGGTGCAGATGAAGTCGTGGTCGACATAACCGCCCCACAAATCTTCCGGCCCTCTTACGCCCACTTGTCGGGCGGCAGCGACGCCTACCAGCGTCTGGGTCGGCAGTACATAAAGATCGCGGCCGTCATGCAGTTTTTGATCAAAACTACCGCCGTATTCAAGCCCCAGAATCTGCGCCAGCCAACGGGCCAGGGCGCGGTTGGTTTCGACTTCGTGCAGCGGCGCATCGGGGTGCACGGAATGGGCGACCACCAGTTTTTTGCGGTCTGTTGGGGTCATGCGTCCCCCTTCAATTGGCGTTTGATGATTGTAGAAAGAGGGGTGCAGAGATCAGGCCAAGCGAGGCGCGCCGTAAATAACCTTAAAATCAGTTAGTTGTGAAAACGGTGATGGCACCAAGCCTGTTTCAATCTGCACGACCGTTGCTTCATCTCCTGCATTCTGCACGATTGAGCTACGCCCTCTCCCTCTGTGGGAGCCAGCCTGCTGGCGATGGCGGCAGCACATTCAACATAGATGTAGCTGCCAGATCGCTATCGCCAGCAGGCTGGCTCCCACAGGGATTTTCGGTGGTGCGGCTAGCGGGTTGCAGCCACCGGCGACACGCCAAATCGAGTCCGGTAATCACTCGGCGCCAGCCCGGTAATTTTCTTGAACGTCGTCCGAAACGCACTCGGGTCCTGATACCCCACGGTCCAGGCAATGTGATCGATGGTGCCGTTGGTGAATTCGAGCATTTCCCTGGCCTTGCCAACCCGCAGGTGCTGGCAGTATTCGGTTGGCTTGAGTCCGGTCGCCGCGCGGAAGCGACGCAGGAAGGTGCGCTCTTCCAGCCCCGCCCGTTCGGCCATGGCCGTCAGCGACACATCGGTCGCCCCGGTACTTTGCAACCAATGCTGGACCTTGAGAATAGACGCATCGCCATGACTGAGAATGGGTGAAAAGTTGCTGCCGCACTCGCTCGCACTGTCGCTGTGCTCCACCACCAGAAACCGCGCCGTGCCGGTCGCAATGCTCGGTCCCAGTAAACGGTCGACCAGGCGCAACCCCAACTCGGACCAAGCCATCAGCCCGGCCGTGGTGATCAGGTCGCCGTCGTCGACAATCGGCGTATCGGCCTTGAGCTTGATCGTCGGATAACGCTCGGCGAAGGCTTTGGCCGAGGTCCAGTGAGTGGTGGCGCTGCGACCATCTAGCAAGCCACTTTCGGCCAAGAGAATCGAGCCCACGCAGACACCTCCCAGGGTCGCACCGCGAGCGTGTTGCTGACGAACCCATTGAAGCAACGCCTGCGGCACCTGACCGGCGTAAAAACTGGAAATCGACGGCGGGATCAACACGGCCACCAAGGCTGAGTCCGGCGCGGGATGACTGTCGTAGACCCGAACGGGAGCCTGATTGCCCTCCACCTGCCAATGGCTGACCCGCAAAAGCGGCAACCGCGCGGCCTGATGCTCGGCGGCGATCCGGTTGGCCACCCCGAACAGGTCCGTCAGTCCATGCACCGCCGCCATCTGCGCACCGGGGTAAATCAGCACACCCAGTTCGGCGATTGGCCTTTGTGCGTCCATTGTCAGTTTTCCCCCTTCTATTGTCGGTGCGGCCAATCCTCGGACGGCCTGCTAAACCCAATACTTCATTCCACACCCAACCCGCACTTCGAGGAATCAGTCATGGCCAAGCAAGCACTTATCGTAGTTGATATCCAAAACGACTACTTCCCACAAGGCAAGTGGCCGTTGGCCGGCGCCGACGCCGCAGCAGATAACGCCGTTCGTCTGCTCAAGGCCTTTCGTGAGACCGGTGATTCGGTGGTGCACATTCGCCACGAATTCACCTCTGAAGAAGCGCCGTTCTTTACCCCCGGCTCCGAAGGAGCGAAGTTGCACCCCAAAGTGCTCAACCACGCGGATGAGCCGGTCGTCCTCAAGCACTTCGTCAACTCGTTCCGCGAAACCGAACTAAAGTCGATTCTCGATGAGCAAGAAATCAAGGAACTGGTGGTGGTCGGCAGCATGAGCCACATGTGCGTCGACGGCATCACCCGGGCCGCCAACGACCTCGGTTATACCGTCACGGTCATCCATGATGCCTGTGCCTCACGTGACCTGGAGTTTAACGGCCTGACGGTGCCGGCGGCTCACGTCCACGCCGCGTTCATGTCGGCCCTGGGTTTTGCCTACGCCAGCGTGGTGTCCACCGACGAGTTCCTGAACCGCAATTGAACGCACGCCCAACGTAACTCACTGGAGATCATCGACATGGCTACTCTGACTAAACGCGAATTGAACATGCTCAACTGATTGTGTACCCAGGGGCGCCGCATGGGCTGACGGATACCCATAAAGAGCAGGTGAATGCGGACATGCTGGCATTCGCCAAAGGCTGAGAAACACCCTGAAATATTACAGGCCCGCCTTGCTGCGGGCCTTTTCGCTTGCGGAAACAAAATCTCACGCGTGAGCCGTTGATGGTGTACTTCATTGGTTGTAGGGTTGCTCACGCGTGAGATGTTCACAACGGAGCCACCCCATGAAAAACCGCTCCCCGTCAGACCCGCCTCACGAGCCTGCTGTTACAGCAAAAAGCCCCAAGGGAGAGCGCTCGAAACCGTCCGTGAAAAAACCATCAAGCTTCTACATGAAGCAGATGCGTGCAGGCCTGGCAGCCGCCGGCTATGTGAAACACGAAACTTGGGTGCTTCCGGAAAACCGAAGCTTGCTCAAGCAAATGGAGCAACAGCTACGCCAACCGATTCTGGCTGGCTCATTCCTGTCGGAGAATGACATGAGCGCAAGCAACAACTGGAATATCGATAGCCTCTTCAATGCCCTCAAGGCCCTTGATGAGGTGGCTTCGCAAGAGATTACGCTTTCCCTGATCCAGAGTGCCGAACCCACCCTCAGGCTGGAGATGAACGAGTTTGGCGGACTGCCAATCCACATCGCCATCGCCGGCGAGCAGATCATCGTCGACACTGTTCTGGTCGACGTCGAGTCGATCAACGACGTGCCGGCCTTCAACGATGCCGTGCTGCGCAGCCGGGAAATGTTCCCGCTGTCCTCGATCGGTATCGAGTCCATGCCCAACGGCCAAGTCGTTTACAACATGTTCGGCGCGCTGAGTTCCGACTCCAGCCTGACCAACGTGGTGACCGAGGCGAAAACCCTGGTCGATAACGTCCAGCGTGCCATCGAAGCCTTCGAACGCTTCTTCAAGTAATTATCAGGAAAGGAAGACTCAATGACTCAGTCCATCTGGAGCAAGTTGTTCACCGCGTTGCGCGGCGGCGCCACCGAAGTGGGCGAATCAATCGTCGACCAACAGGCCTTGCGCATCCTCGACCAGGAAATTCGCGATGCTGACAGCGCGCTGGCCAACGCCAAGCGTGAACTCGTCACCATCATGGCCAAGCACAAACTGTCGGCCGACCGCGTCAGCGAGCACAATGCCAAAATCAAGGACCTGGAATCCAAGGCCATGGCCGCGATCCAGGCCAACCGCGAAGACCTGGCACTGGAAGTAGCCGAAGCGATTTCGACCCTGACCAACGAACTCGATGTCGAACAAAAGCAGGCCAGCGAATTCGGTGGTTACGCGGACAGCATGCGCAAAGACATCACCAAGGCCGAAGCCCGTATCAAAAGCCTGCGCCAGCAAGTAGACATGGCCAAGGCGCGCGATAGCGTACAGAAAGCCCAGGTCAGCGCATCCATCGCCAGCGGCGGTGCCAACGGCAAGCTGGAAACCGCCGTCGGTACACTGAACCGTTTGCAGGCCAAGCAGCAGCAACGCGCCGCAGAACTGCAAGCGCAGGACGAACTGGCCGACGCATCGACCGGCAACGACCTGGAGCGCAAACTGCGCGAAGCCGGCATCACGCCGAACGAAGGCAGTGCCAACGCGATCCTGGAACGCCTGAAGCAAAAATCGGCCGAGTAATCGACCCCGTAACACTCCAAAAAGAAGGTTACCCAATGCCGATCGGCTAAGCCATAACGCAATCTGTAGCAGCTGGCGAAGCCTGTGTTCGGCTGCGAAGCAGTCGTAAAATCTGAGTTTGCGGTCTTCCTGAAACACCGCCTCGTCTGACTTTACGACTGCTGCGCAGCCGAACGCAGGCTTCGCCAGCTGCTACAAAAAATGGCGTTACTGCAGAAATTACTTAACTGATCGGGCACTAGCATTGATTGCCCTTTTTTTTTCGAGTTGAGGTCAAGGATGGATGCCCTGAAGGGTTTCAAGATAATCGCCGGTCTGGCCATCTTCATGATCGCGCTGCAAGTGATCAATGCAGCGACCGGCTACAGCCTTATGGCATTCGGCCTGATCCCGAGAAACGTGCATGGACTGCTCGGCATCGTCACGTCACCTTTTTTGCACGCGTCCTTCTCGCACCTGAGCGCCAACCTGGTGGCCTTTTCGGTACTGGGTACGCTGGTGATGATCGACGGGCTCAATCGGTTCATGGCGGTGAGTGCCATCATTATTTTGCTGGGCGGCTCGCTGGTCTGGCTGTTCGGTTTTGCAGGCGTACACATCGGCGCCAGCGCCTGGGTTTTCGGGCTGTGGGCGTACATTCTGTCGCGCGCCTGGTTCCACAAGAGCTGGGGCAACGTGATCACGGCGGTTGTCGTAGCCCTGTTTTATGGCGGCCTGATCTTTGGCTTTTTACCTCGGCGGGGTATTTCATTTGAAGGCCATCTATTCGGGGCATTCGCCGGTTTCATAGCCGCCAAAGTACTGTTATCCGCGCCTCGCAGCAGGTTTAATGCCGCCGGGTAAACGCACTTTTGCACTCAGACGCCAACGCGATTACTTCGCCAGGAATGAGTACCCCTACGGAAGTCAGGGCCCCCATGTCGATTTTTCTTTTATTGCGTATGTACGCCTCGTCTCTCTTTCACCGGTTCGGCTGGGCGGGCCTGGTGATTGCGTTAGGCGTACACCTGACCACGGCCTGGCTGGGCCTGGTGTATCTGGGCGAACAACACCTGACTGCCCCCGCCACGTTTACTTACTTCTATCTCACCACCACGTTGACCGTCGGCTATGGCGATCTCACACCACAGACATCCGCCGGGCGAATTTTCGTGGCTACCTGGATCATGCTCGGCGGCATTGCGCTACTGACAGCGGCCATTGGCAAAACCACCAGCAGCGTTATCGATGCATGGAGAAAAGGCATGAAGGGCAAAGGCGATTTCACTGGCAAAGTCGGCCATACGGTTCTCATCGGCTGGGAAGGTGCGACCAGTGAGCGGGTCATTCAATTGTTGTTGCAGGACGAAACCTCCAACGACAACCTGATCGTGATTTGCGATTGCACCCTTGAAGAAAACCCGATGCCGGGCAAGGCAGAATTCATCAAGGGTGAAAGCCTGTCCTCCGCAGCCGTGTTGCAGCGCGCCGGTGTTCCGGGTGCCGAACGTGTGCTGGTGCGCACCCCGTCAGACGACTTGACCCTGGCCACCGTGTTGGCGGTCAATCAACTGAACCCCATCGGGCACGTGGTCGCGCATTTCAATGAAAGTGAAATCGCCGCGCTCGCCAGCGCCTACGCCCCCCGCCTGGAATGCACCTCAAGCATGGCCATCGAAATGTTGGTGCGTGCCTCTCAGGACCCTGGCTCTTCAATGGTCATCAATGAGTTGTTGTGCGTGGGCGAAGGCGCCACCCAATACTTGATGAAACTGCCCGAGACGTATCAGGCCACTTTTGGCGATCTGTACACGCAATTGAAAGAACGCCACAACGCCACCCTCATCGGCTATCGCGCCAAAGGTATGCAACAACCATGGATCAACCCGCCCAGCGCCACACGCATTGAAGGCGGCGAACTCTTTTACATCGCGTCCACTCGCCTCAAGGAAATTTCCAATGGGATGGTTTAAACAGTTGATGGGGCTTGAGGCTCCGAACACGGACACAAACACCCCGTCGAAATGGACCGCCAACGACACCTCGCCGGTCACCGGCCCGCTGGGTCTGGCATTGGGCAAGGGCGTGATGTTCGACACCAGCCTGAGGTTGTTGCTCGACGGCAACACCACGGTAACGATCCCGGGTTCCCAGCAGATCTGGAGCGCCGGCACTATCGATCTCGGGCAGTCGACCTGGCTGTCCCGCTATTACATGAACGATGAAGACTACTGGTTGCAAGTGCACACCACCGGCGCTATCGACGGACAGGTCGAGTCGGTGATCCTGTTCAATTACCTCAGTTACATCACCATCAGCAGCGAAGCGGAACTGCGTCGACTGGCCGGCCCACAAAGCCCGATCGGGCTGCCGACCTACACCCACAACGGTGTCGAATACACCCGCGAATGGGGCACCGAGAATGGCCAGACAGAACTGGTGGCGCTGAGCGAACAGCTGAAAAACCCGGATGAGTCCTACAGGGTCGAGCACCGTTCGATGCTGTACGCCCGCGAAACCGGCCTGACCGATCGCCGGGAATTCCTGCTGTTTTCCGTCGAGGAAGACGCCGAAGGCACCATCAGCTTGAGCACGTCGCTGGGTATCTCGCTGTACACCACCGACCTGAACACTTTTTAACAAGGAAGACGTCCATGCTAGAAGCACTCTCCATCTCCCTGAACCCGGCGGCCGTGCTCGGGTTTGTTTCGTACATCCTCGGCGCCGCCCTGCTCTTCGCGCTGTTCCAGTTCATCTACACCCGCATCACACCGCACAAGGAGTTCGAACTGATCCGTTCGGGCAACGTGGCGGCTGCGATTGCGCTGGGTGGCGCCATCATCGGCTTCGCCATTCCGGCCAGCAATGTGATTGCCTATTCGATCAGCCTCCTGGACTTCGTCGTCTGGGCGGTGATCGCCGCTTTTGTACAATTGCTGGCGTTCCTGATGACCAGCCTGGTGCTGAAAGGCACCTCGGAGCGCATCAAAAAAGGAGAAATCGCGGCGGGTATCTATGTCGCGGCAGTGGCCATCAGCGTCGGCATGTTGAATGCCGCGTGCATGACCCCTTCCCAGAATTGATTGCGCAGCGGAGCCCCTGATGAAACGAAGCAAGTACGTTCAGCTCTCGCTGGCAGCATCGGTCGCCATGGCGATATCCGGTTGCGGGCCAACGGAAAAAACCTACCCGTTGCAGAAGAAGTACAACTTTCAGTCCGTTCAGCAATGCGCCGATGAAAAACTCCCGGTGGACGTCTGCTCGGACGCCTACATGAGCGCCATGGCCGAGCATCGCCGTATTGCGCCGGTGTATGACAGCCAGGCTGATTGCGATGCCGACTTCGTCGCCGACTGGTGCCAACAGGACTCGGCCGGCAAGTTCATCCCCAAGCTCGGCGGCTTCGAGCTCACAGCCGATGGCCAGGTGACGCAATCCCAGGTAGACGCCGCCCAGGCGCAACTTCCCGCTTCGCAAGCCAACACCGGCGGTTCGGGATTCTCCACCAGCAGCCTGCTGACCGGACTGTTGATCGGCAACATGCTGAGCAACAACCGCAACAGCTATTACTCCCAGCCGGTCTACCGCTACCGCGATAATCGCGGCAACTACGGCACTTCAACGCTCAACCAGCGCATTGCCAACGGTTCGACGTTCAACCGGTCCAACCAGGCAAAGTACGGCGGCAGCTACACCAATTCCATCAGCAAATCGGCCAGCAAGCCGGTTTCCGTTTCCTCGTCGACGTCGCGTGGCGGCTTTGGCAGCAAAGCCAGTGCACGCAGCGGCTGGGGCGGCGGGTCGAGCAGTTAAGGAAACCAGGCCATGAAGAAGATTCATTGCGCAGAGCGTCATGACTGGAAACAAACCGCCGAAGGTCTCGGCTTTCTGTTCCACACCATCGACGGTGAACCTTATTGGGACGAGAGCGCGTATTACCAGTTCACGCTCAAACAGATCGAAAGCGACCTGGAAGACCCGACCACCGAAATCCATGAGATGTGCATGGACCTGGTGGCCCGGGTGGTGCAGAACGAGGAGTTGCTGGAGCGCCTGAGTATTCCCCCGGCGTTCTACGACATGATTCGCACGTCATGGCTCGAAGGCCACCCGCATCTGTATGGGCGCATGGACTTTTCCTACAACGGCACCGGGCCGGCCAAGTTGCTGGAACTCAACTACGACACGCCGACCAGCCTGTATGAGGCGGCGGCGTTTCAATGGGGCTGGCTGGAGCAATGCATCGAACGTGGTTTGCTGCCCAGGAACGCCGACCAGTTCAACAGCATCGACACCAAGCTGCATCAAGCCTTCGCACAACTGCAACTCAAGAAACCGTTCTATTTCGCCTCGATGAAACAGTCGGTCGAAGACAAGGGCACCACTGATTACCTGCGGCTGGTCGCGGAGAAGGTCGGTATCGAATCACGCCACATCGATATCGAAGACATCGGCCTCACCAGTGACGGACGTTTCGTCGATCTGGAGGATCGCTGGATCCCGCACCTGTTCAAACTGCATGCTTGGGAATTCATCTTCCACGAGCCCTTTGGCGCCGCGATTGCCCAGAGCGATACGCAGTTTTTCGAGCCGGCCTGGAAATCCATTATCTCCAACAAAGGCATCCTGCCGTTGCTGTGGGAATTCAACAAAGGCCATCCCAACCTGCTCGCGGCGCACCTGGATACCAATCCGGACAAAGCAGTGCCCAAGGGTTGGGTGCGCAAACCGTTCTTCTCCCGCGAAGGCGCCAACATCGAGCTGCAAACCGCCGATGGCCTGATCGTGAAAGAGGACGGGCCCTACACCGATGCGCCGTTTATCCTTCAGGAATTCGCGCCGCTGCCCAAGTTTGGCGACAGCTATACGCTGATTGGCTCTTGGGTGATTGGCGATCAGGCGGCCGGGATTGGCGTGCGGGAAGACAACAGTTTGATCACCAAGGATTCGAGTCGGTTTTTGCCGCACCTGATACTTGACTGACCCATCCATCGCCGGTGTGCACATATAGTAAGACGCCCGCAAGACATACGCCTGAAAAGCCGGATAATAGCGGCCAATTCGTCTAGCCCGTTATTCTGGTAATCCCCCATGGAAATCAAGGTCAACTTTCTCGACAACCTTCGGCTTGAAGCAAAGTTCGATGACTTCACGGTGGTGGCCGATCAACCTATCCGCTACAAGGGCGATGGCTCGGCACCGGGTCCGTTCGATTACTTTCTGGCGTCATCGGCTTTGTGTGCGGCTTATTTCGTGAAGCTGTACTGCGACACTCGCAGTATTCCCACGGAAAACATCCGCCTGTCGCAGAACAACATTGTTGATCCGGAAAACCGCTACAACCAGATTTTCAAGA
Organism: Pseudomonas sp. BE134; assembly: GCF_031456105.1. Lineage (NCBI taxonomy): Bacteria > Pseudomonadati > Pseudomonadota > Gammaproteobacteria > Pseudomonadales > Pseudomonadaceae > Pseudomonas > Pseudomonas sp. BE134. The sequence goes on from NZ_JAVDUA010000028.1 coordinate 90,941, forward strand.
TTCAGGTCGAGTTGCCGGCGGACATCTCCGACAAGGACCGCCAAGGCATCCTGCGCTCCATCGACCGTTGCACCGTGAAGAAAGTGGTGCAAGCCGGGCCTGAGTTTGTGATCGAAGAGGTGGAAAACCTCGACGCCGATGCCCAGGCATTGTTGATGCCTGCATCCCATTCAGAGGCGCACACCTATATCGCGGGCAAGGACCTGCCGCTGGAGCAAACCATCGCCAACATGTCGGCCATTCTGGCGGACTTGGGGATGAAGATTGAAATCGCCTCGTGGCGCAATATCGTGCCCAACGTGTGGTCGCTGCACATCCGCGATGCGCACTCGCCAATGTGTTTCACCAATGGCAAAGGTGCGACCAAGGAAGGCGCGTTGGCATCAGCATTGGGCGAGTTTATCGAGCGTCTCAACTGCAACTTCTTCTACAACGACCAGTTCTGGGGCGAAGACATCGCCAACGCGCCGTTTGTACATTACCCGGACGAGCGCTGGTTCAAGCCTGGCCGAAAAGATGCGCTGTCCACTGAGATTCTCGACGAATACTGCCTGAAGATTTATAACCGCGACGGCGAGCTGCGTGGCTCTCATCTGATCGATACCAACTCGGGAAATGAAGAGCGCGGCATCTGCTCGCTGCCGTACGTACGCCAGTCGGATGGCGAGGTGGTGTATTTCCCGTCCAACCTGATTGAAAACCTGTTCCTCAGTAACGGCATGAGTGCCGGTAACACGCTGGCCGAAGCCCAGGTGCAGTGCCTGTCGGAGATCTTCGAGCGCGCCGTAAAACGCGAAATCATCGAAGGTGAATTTGCCCTGCCGGATGTGCCGGCCGAGGTACTGGCGAAGTATCCCGGGATACTGGCCGGTATTCAGGCGCTGGAAGAGCAAGGGTTCCCTGTGTTGGTGAAGGACGCATCCCTGGGCGGAGAATTCCCGGTGATGTGCGTCACGCTGATGAACCCACGTACCGGCGGTGTGTTCGCCTCGTTCGGCGCGCATCCGAGCCTGGAGGTGGCGCTGGAACGCAGCCTGACCGAATTGTTGCAGGGTCGCAGTTTCGAAGGCCTCAACGACCTGCCCCAGCCGACGTTTGAAGGGCATGCGGTGACCGAGCCGAACAACTTCGTCGAACACTTTATCGACTCCAGCGGCGTGGTGTCGTGGCGCTTCTTCAGTTCCAGGTCGGATTACGAGTTCGTGGAGTGGGACTTCTCCGGCCAGGGTGAAAACTCGAATGCCGAGGAAGCCGCGACCTTGTTCGGCATCCTCAAAGACATGGGCAAGGAAGTGTACATGGCGGTCTACGAGCATATCGGCGCAACGGCATGCCGCATCCTGGTGCCGGACTACTCGGAAATCTATCCGGCGGACGATCTGATCTGGGATAACACCAACAAAGCGCTGTTCTTCCGCGCCGATATCCTGAACCTGCATCGCCTGGACCAAGACGAACTGCAAGCGCTGGTTGAGCGTCTGGTGGAAAGTGAGCTGGACGACTACACCGATATCACCTCCTTGATCGGCATCGAGTTCGACGACAATACGGCCTGGGGTCAGCTGACGATCCTGGAGTTGAAGCTACTGATTTATCTCGCCTTGCAGCAATATGAAGAGGCGAAAGAAGCCGTAGAAATGTTCCTGCAGTACAACGACAACACGGTTGAACGCGGCTTGTTCTATCAGGCTGTCAATGTGGTGCTGGAGATGAAGCTGGACGAAGACCTGGAACTGGAAGACTACGAAGCCAACTTCCGCCGGATGTTTGGCAACGAACGCACGGACGCAGCCATCGGATCGGTAGATGGTAGCGTGCGCTTCCATGGCTTGACGCCAACCAGCATGAAACTGGAGGGGCTCGACAGGCACCTGCGCTTGATCGAAAGCTACAAGAAACTGCACTCGGCTCGGGCCAATGTGACCACTGTATCCAGTTAATAGCACCCACAAAAAAGCGAAGCCAGATTACTGGCTTCGCTTTTTTTTGTTGCTGACTGGATCGCTGCTTTTTAAAGCGGCCAAATCAGGAAGTCTTACTCAGTGTTTCCTCGGGAAGCCAAAGACGCGGCATGATACATACACCCCCCCAGAAACTTCCTACAACTCCTCCAGAAACCGCCACTTTATATCCCTACAGACTAGAGCGATAGTTGCAGGGCATTTCCTACAAAGCCAGAGTTAGTCAGTCTGCAAAGATCATTAAAGCATTATGGGTATTTGTGTCTCTCGCAACGCGTGCGATTGCAGAGTATTTTTTGAGTTATTACAACCATTGGCTTTGGCTGCATAACACTATCAATTCAGCATCCTTCCTGGACATTTTTCTTACAGGGAAATGAGTAACTCTGCGCTCGCTTCAAACACACAAATATCGATTCAAATAATTAATCAGCGGGTTTGAGTCCATGAGCACAAGTACTACTTCAGCCCAGTCACCTGAGCCTGGCGCGTCACATCCTTTTTCACTTCCCCCCCCGAAACTACCGACCCAGCTTGGACCTTTGGGTATTCGCTATGACTTTAATGATGGTGCCCGTTTGTTATTACCCAAAGGGGCATGGCATGTAAATCTTATTGATGCCGATTCGGGAAATATTCTATTCGCCAGCGACGTAGAGGGCGGCTGGGTACAAAGCACCAAGAAGTACTTTGTGCGTTTCACGATCAAGGTTTGGCAACGTGGTCAACAGATCCCTGTACTCGATCACACGCTGGATCTTAAAGACAAACCTGTCCTGATCTCCTTTCCCGTTGGCACCCTGGGCGATCTCATCGGCTGGTTTCCTTATGCCGAGCGCTTTGCCCAGCACCATGAGTGCCAGCTCGAATGCACCCTGGGCCGGGAAATCGCCGACCTGTTTGCTGATCAGTACCCCGATATCCAGCTTTCCACCCCTCAAGCGGTGGTGATGGCTGAACCCTATGCGACTTACCGCATCGGCCTGTTCTTTGGTGGCAATACCGCTCAACAGCCGATCGACTTCCGCGTGGTCGGTTTGCACCGTACGGCGGGCTACATTCTGGGCGTTGACCCCGCGGAGGCTCCGCCGCGACTGACGCTCAACGCCAAGCCCCGCATTATCGAACCCTACGTATGCATCGCCGCGCAATCGTCCTGCCAGGCCAAGTACTGGAACAACGGTCACGGTTGGCGCCTGGTGGTCGAGCACCTCAAAAGCCTGGGTTATCGGGTGCTGTGCATCGACAAGCAGGCCACCCATGGCGTGGGCTTTGTCTGGAACCACATCCCGTATGGAGCCGAGGATTTTACCGGCGATATCCCCTTGCGCGAGCGTGTCGACTTGTTGCAGCACGCGGCGTTTTTTGTCGGGCTCAGCAGTGGACTGTCCTGGCTGGCGTGGGCTGCGCGGATTCCTGTGGTGTTGATCAGCGGCTTCACTCTGCCCACCTGCGAGTTCAGCACCCCTTACCGAGTCTTCAACTCCCATGGCTGCAACGGCTGCTGGGACGACATGACAGTGCAGTTCGATCACAAAGACTTTTTCTGGTGCCCTCGGCACAAGGATACCGAACGCCAGTTCGAGTGCAGCCGACTGATCACCGGACAACAGGTGATCAACCCCATCAACCATCTCCATCGTCAGCTGCAGCGTTCACACGCTGGTGACACTCACCCAAAAAACATGAGTAATTGCCAATGAATCGTACATTTCGCCTGGTTTGGAACCACAGCCAGGAAAGCTGGATGGTGGCGTCCGAACATGCCAAGGGTAAAACCAAATCCGGTGTCACCGGCGGTAGTCGCAAACGAGCGCTGCTCTCGCTTACCTGCGTACTGAATATGGCTGTGCTGGAGCCTGCGCTCGCAGCCTATACGCCCTTGGTCGGCTCCGGGATGACGGTGACCGGCGAAACCGTGGATAACTTTGGTCAAATTATCATATCCGGCGGAATCGCCAATAGCGGTTTCATCACCTCGGCAGGCGTCCAACATGTCAGCAGTGGTGGATTGACCAATAGCATGACCATCATGGGGGGTGCCCAAAGAGTTTTCTTTGGAGGCGTCGCCAATGACACGATCGTCCAGAATGGTGTCCAACATCTCGACGGCGGAGTAGCCTTTCGTACGACACTCAACTCGGGCGGCAGTCAATCCATCGGCTCAGGAGGAGTTCTCGGCGGCTCAGCCGGAGTCGCCAATGACACGACCATAAACTCTGGTGGTGAACAACATCTCTACGACGGCGCCACCGCCAATGTCACGTCGATCAACGCAGGCCTCCAATATATCCACAGTGGCGGAGAAGCCCACCGCACGACAATCAACTCGGCAGGCGAGCAATTCGTCGCAGGATTAGCCGATAACACAACCATCACATCGGGAGGTACCCAGGTTATTCAAAATGGTGGCATCGCCAATGGCACGATCATCAGTGGGAGTCTCGCCGCTCAGATTGTTTCCTCTGGCGGCAGCGCCAATGACACAAACGTCTGGAATGGTGGTGCTCAGCATGTCACGGGAGTGGCTCAACGCACGACAATCTTCGGAGGCGAGCAAATTGTCTCGGCAGGCGGATCAGCCAATAGCACGACCATCAACTCGGCAGGAGAATTAACGGTATTGGCAGGCGGTACAGCTACCAGCGTTACGCAAACAGTTGGGGGACTGACTACCAGTACTGACGCGACGGTCGCGGGCACCAATAGTCTGGGGGCGTTTTCTGTCGACGCGACCACGCATTCAGCCAATAACGTTCTGCTTCAGGACCGAGGGCGACTCAGCGTTCTGGGTAACGGCACGGCCACGGACACAACCGTATCGAGTGGTGGCGTTCTCGAGGTCACCAGTGGCGGTGTACTGGCAGGGGTCACCCGGATTAATTATGGCGGAGAGATCACAGGCGATGTGATCAATGACGGCAACCTGATCTTTAATCAGAACAGCGACAGCGTGTTCTCCGGCCTCCTCTCAGGTAATGGCGAACTGACCAAGGACGGCGCCAACACCCTCACCCTGAGTGGACCTTTAACGTATACAGGGGGCACTCAGGTAAATGCCGGCAGCTTGTTGCTCCAGAGGGCAACACTGACAGGGGCGGTGACGATTCAGAGCGGCGCGAACCTCGGCCTGCTGGGGGACTCCAGCATCGGGGGTCTCGAGGGGAGCGGTACGGCTGCGCTCGGTGCGCATGACCTGACACTCAATCGTGCCTCTGGCACGAGCGAGTTTGCCGGGCAATTGACAGGCACTGGCAATCTGATCAAAGACGGTAGTTACACCCAGACCCTCAGAGGCGATGTGGCTCAAGGGTTTACAGGGAGTACTCAGGTCAATGCCGGCAGCTTGATGCTCGATGGGACAACCCTTGCAGGGGCGGTGACGATCCGGAGCGGCGCGAACCTCGGCCTGCTGGGGGACTCCAGCATCGGTGGTCTCGAAGGGAGCGGTACGGCTGCGCTCGGTGCGCATGACCTGACACTCAATCGTGCCTCTGGCACGAGCGAGTTTGCCGGGCGATTGACGGGCACTGGCAATCTGGTCAAAGACGGTAGTTACACCCAGACCCTCAGAGGCGATGTGGCTCAAGGGTTTACAGGGAGTACTCAGGTCAATGCCGGCAGTTTGTTGCTCGATGGGACAACCCTTGCAGGGGCGGTGACGATCCGGAGCGGCGCGAACCTCGGCCTGCTGGGGGACTCCAGCATCGGTGGTCTCGAGGGGAGCGGTACGGCTGCGCTCGGTGCGCATGACCTGACACTCAATCGTGCCTCTGGCACGAGCGAGTTTGCCGGGCAATTGACGGGCACTGGCGATCTGATCAAGGACGGTAGTTACACCCAGACCCTCAGAGGCGATGTGGCTCAAGGGTTTACAGGGAGTACTCAGGTCAATGCCGGCAGTTTGTTGCTCGATGGGAC
>NZ_JAVDUA010000029.1:0-96125 GCF_031456105.1 Pseudomonas sp. BE134
TCGCCGGCTTCTTTGCCATAGCCTTGCACGATGTTCAGCACACCGGGCGGCAGCAGGTCGCCAATCAGCTCGACCAGTACGGTAATGCCCAGCGGAGTCTGCTCGGCAGGCTTGAGCACCACGCAGTTACCGGCAGCCAGGGCTGGGGCGAGTTTCCAGGCGGCCATCAGGATCGGGAAGTTCCACGGGATGATCTGCCCGACCACCCCCAGTGGTTCGTGGATGTGATAGGCGACGGTATTGCCGTCGATCTCGGCAGCGCTGCCTTCCTGGGCGCGGATGCAACCGGCGAAGTAGCGGAAGTGGTCGGCGGCCAGCGGGATGTCGGCGTTGAGGGTTTCGCGAACGGCTTTGCCGTTGTCCCAGGATTCGGTGATTGCCAGCAGTTCGAGGTTTTGCTCGATGCGGTCGGCGATTTTCAGCAGCACCAGCGAACGCGCCTGGGCGGACGTGGCACCCCAGGCATCGGCAGCGGCGTGGGCAGCGTCCAGGGCCTTGTCGATGTCTTCGGCGGAGGAGCGCGGGAATTCGGCAATCGGTTGGCCATTCACTGGCGAGGTATTGGTGAAGTACTGACCTTTGACAGGCGCGACGAACTCGCCGCCGATGTAGTTACCGTATTTGGCCTTGAACGAAACGATAGCGCCTTCAGTACCGGGGTGAGCGTAACGCATGGTGGATTCTCCTTGGCTATTGTGCTTATCAGACTCGGCCCGAAAACTGCCTGCGCGACGATCATGCTGCGTTAAAAACAGACTCGGAATGCTCATGTAGGTCCCCTACACTCCGCTTCCTCATCTGTTTTTGCCTTGCCTGATCGCCGCTCGGCGAGTTTTCGTACCAACCCTGGGGAGAGCGCATGTGCGCTTGTATAAGCGTAGAGCAAAGGTCGGGCCATTGCCTTGCAGGGCAGGCAAATCAAGGCCTTGCGTGATTTTTGTCGGACCGGCGGGTGTGCGCTGTGACGCTTTCGGTACAACCCCGTGACACTTTGTACCGCGTGTGGCACAGCCTGTGACCGGGCGGTCTTGCCAGCATTGCAATGCACGCTAGGCTGGAGGATGCTCGGACTCGCGCTCCCTGTAGCAGCTGCCGAAGGCTGCGTCCGAGTGCGCAGCGCTCGCCTCGTTTTCGCCATGCATACGGGACACAGGTTTTACGACTGCTTCGCAGCCGGACGCAGCCTTCGGCAGCTGCTACACGGGGCGAGCCAGATCTTGTGGGGAGAATAATAAGAAATGCACGACAATCATTTGAGTCGCCATGCCCAACAAGTCTTGACCGTGACTCAGGGCAAATCGCACCTGCACGGCCCAGGCAGCGACCCCTCCATTGCCCGCTCCTGGCTGCGCTGTCTTGAGGATTATCACCTCGACCCGGCCCTGACGATGGCGCCCACCGTCCTGGAACATGGCCGCGTGTTGGAAAGTCGCGAGCGATTGCAGCAAGTGCTGCACATCGCCGGCAATGAAATGTCCAGCCTCCACCAACAACTCTCCGGTGCCGGCCATGCAGTGCTGCTGACGGATGCCCGAGGTGTGATCCTCAATTGCGTTACTGCTCCCGCCGAGCGGAAAATTTTCGAGCGCGCCGGCCTCTGGCTCGGTGCCGACTGGAGCGAAGCCTGCGAAGGCACCAACGGCATCGGTACTTGCCTGGTGGAGCGGCAGTCGCTGACCATCCATCAAGACGAACACTTTCGCGGTCGCCACACTGGCCTGACCTGCTCGGCGAGCCCGGTGTTCGACCCGCATGGCGAACTGCTGGCGGTGCTCGACGTGTCTTCGGCGCGCCACGATGTCTCGCGCCAGAGCCAGTTCCACACCATGGCCCTGGTCAATCTGTCGGCGAAGATGATCGAGAGCTGCTATTTCCTGCGTTATTTCGATAATCAATGGCTGCTGCGTTTTCACTTGCAGGCCGAGTCTGTCGGGTTGTTCAGCGAAGGGCTGCTGGCCTTCGACGGGGAAGGGCGGATCTGCGCGGTCAATCAAAGCGCCCTGAACCTGCTCGGGCACATTCGCGGTGGCTTGCTGGGCAAGCCGGTGGAAGCATTTTTCGATTGTTCGCTGGATGAGTTGCTCGGCCGCGCCAGTGTGAATGCCAGCGCCAGTTGGCCGCTGCGCACCCGCGACGGCCGGAGTCTGTTTGCCGTATTGCGCGGCAAGCCGCGCAGCATTCCAGTGCCTGTGGTGCAAAGTCCGGCGATTGCCGAACGTCCAAGGCTGTCGGGCATCTGCATTGGTGATGCCGCTTTGCAGGAGGATTTTCGCAAGTCGCTGCGGGTGTTCGAGCGCGATGTCCCGCTGCTGATCAACGGCGAAACCGGTTCCGGCAAAGAGGCGTTTGCCAAAGCTGTGCATCAGGCCAGTCAACGGGCGGAAAAAGCCTTCGTCGCGCTCAACTGCGCGGCCATTCCTGAAAGCCTGATCGAGAGCGAACTGTTCGGCTATCGCGGCGGCAGCTTCACCGGCGCGCGCAAGGAAGGCATGCGGGGCAAGTTGCAGCAGGCCAATGGGGGGACCCTGTTTCTCGACGAAATCGGCGACATGCCGCTGGCCTTGCAGACCCGGCTTTTAAGGGTGTTGGAAGATCGACAGGTAGTGCCTATTGGCGGGGAGCCCGAGGCGGTTAATGTGCGAATCATCAGCGCCACTCACCGTAATCTGCTGGATCGGGTGCAGGACGGCAGCTTCCGTGAGGATTTGTATTACCGGCTCAATGGGCTGGAAGTGGCGTTGCCGGCATTGCGTGAGCGTAGTGATAAATCGCAGCTGCTCGATTTTTTACTGGCCGAAGAGGCGGGAGGGGAAACCATCCTGATCGACGGACCGGCGCGGGAAGCCTTGCTGGGTTTTGCCTGGCCAGGCAACGTACGGCAATTGCGCAATGTGCTGCGCACCTTGGCGGCATTGTGTGACGGCGGGCGGATCGGGCTTGCGGATTTGCCGGCGATGATTCGTCAGGCGCGTCCGGTGTTGGCTGTAGAAGAGTCATCGAACCATCCCCTGGAAGATGCCGAGCGATTGGCGTTGTTGAGCGCGCTGGAGCACACGCATTGGCATATGACCCATACCGCTGAGCAGTTGGGGGTGAGCCGCAATACCCTCTACAGGAAGCTGCGCAAGCACGGTATTGCCCGCTCGGCGTAACTGATCGTTCCTACGCTCCGCGTGGGAATGCCTCCCCGGACGCTCCGCGTCCACCCATGGGACGCAGAGCGTCCCTCGCTGCATTCCCACGCAGAGCGTGGGAACGATCATCAAAGACAAGGTGCGATTTTCCCCTCCCTACGCTAACCTGCGGCCATGTTTTACGAGGTCGACTAATGCACATTCATATTCTGGGTATCTGCGGCACTTTCATGGGTTCGATGGCGGTTCTGGCCAAAGAACTGGGCCATCACGTGACCGGCTCCGATGCCAACGTCTATCCGCCGATGAGCACTCAGCTTGAGGCTCAGGGCATTGAGTTGACCCAAGGCTACGATCCTTCACAGCTCGATCCGGCACCGGATCTGGTGGTGATTGGCAACGCCATGTCGCGAGGCAACCCGGCCGTCGAATACGTGCTGAACAAAGGCCTGCCGTACGTCTCCGGTCCACAATGGCTGGCCGATCACGTGCTGCAAGGCCGCTGGGTGCTGGCCGTCGCCGGTACTCATGGCAAAACCACCACCAGTAGCATGCTCGCCTGGGTCCTGGAGCACGCGGGCATGAGCCCGGGCTTCCTGATCGGCGGCGTGCCACAGAATTTTTCGGTGTCGGCGCGCTTGGGCGGCACGCCGTTCTTCGTGATCGAAGCCGATGAATATGACAGCGCCTTCTTCGATAAACGCTCCAAGTTTGTTCACTACCGCCCGCGCACGGCGATCCTGAACAATCTTGAGTTTGATCACGCCGACATCTTCCCCGATCTGCCGGCCATCGAGCGGCAATTTCACCATTTGGTGCGGACCATTCCGAGCGAAGGCCTGGTGATCCATCCGACCACCGAACCGGCGTTGCAACGCGTTATCGAAATGGGCTGCTGGACGCCGGTGCAAACCACCGGTGCAGGCGGTCAGTGGCAGGTCAAACTGCTCAGCGAAGACGGGTCGAAATTTGAAGTGATGTTCGAAGGCGTCGCCCAAGGCATGGTCGATTGGGACATGACCGGTCAGCACAACGTGGCCAATGCCTTGGCTACATTGGCGGCCGCGCGGCATGTCGGCGTGGTGCCTTCCATGGGTATCGCCGCGTTGAGCGCGTTCAAAAGCGTGAAGCGGCGCATGGAAAAAGTCGCCGAGGTACGCGGTATCACCATCTACGACGACTTCGCCCACCACCCGACCGCCATCGCCACCACCCTGGATGGCCTGCGCAAACGCATCGGCGATGCGCCTTTGATCGCGATCATCGAGCCGCGCTCCAACTCCATGAAGCTCGGCGCGCACCGCGACGGTTTGCCGGAAAGCGTGGCCGATGCCGACCAGGTGATCTGGTACGCCCCGGCCAACCTCGGCTGGGATCTGGCCGGTACTGCCGCGTTGTGCACCGTGCCATCGATAGTCAGCGATTCGCTGGAAGGCATCATCGAGCGCGTTAAGAGTCAGGCTCAGCCCGGTACTCACGTGGTGATAATGAGCAATGGCGGCTTCGGCGGCCTGCACGGCAAACTCGCCGAGGCGCTGCAATGATCAGCGGCCCGGATCGCATCACGCTGGCCATGACCGGCGCTTCCGGCGCCCAATATGGTTTGCGTCTGCTCGATTGCCTGGTGCGCGAAGATCGCGAAGTGCACTTCCTGATTTCCAAGGCGGCGCAGCTGGTGATGGCCACCGAGACTGACGTCACGCTGCCGCCAAAACCGCAAATGATGCAGGCTTTCCTCACCGAATACACCGGCGCGGCGGCCGGGCAAATCAAGGTGTATGGCAAGGAAGACTGGATGTCGCCGGTGGCTTCGGGCTCCGGTGCACCTGCGGCGATGGTGGTGGTGCCGTGTTCCACGGGGACGTTGTCGGCCATAGCGACCGGTGCCTGCAACAACCTGATCGAACGTGCCGCCGACGTCACCTTGAAGGAGCGTCGCCAGTTGATCCTGGTCCCGCGTGAAGCGCCGTACTCGAGCATTCATCTGGAACACATGCTCAAACTGTCGAACATGGGCGTGACGATCCTGCCGGCTTCGCCAGGCTTCTATCATCAGCCGCAAACCATCGATGATTTGATCGACTTTGTCGTGGCGCGGATTCTCAATCTGTTGAATATTCCGCAGGACATGCTGCCACGTTGGGGCGAGCACCATTTGAGCAGCGATGAATAAGCTACTGGTCCTTCTGCTGGTGTTGCAACTGACGGGCTGCGCCACCGCGCGCACCCTTGATGCCGCCAAACCCGGAGCGCCTCTGGTGTATGCGGGGACGCGTCTGGATTTGTACGCCATGAACGGCGGGTGCTGTGCCATGGACCGCTTTGGCGCAGAAGCGCCGAAGTACCCCGGCGTCGACCTGCCGGCCAGCGCTTTGCTCGACACGCTGTTGTTGCCGTTGTCGGTGTTGACGGTGATCGGGGTGAGTTTTCAGGCAACGGGCGGGTTGTAGCATGTGGCTGATCGTTCCCACGTCGAGGCGTCGAACCGTCTGCTTTGGCATGTGACGCGGAGCGTCACGGGCTGCATTCCCACGCAGAGCGTGGGAACGATCTTTACGGAATTATTTACCTAGCTTGCGCAACTCATCCGATTCGACAACCCGCACCCCATCCTGCTCTTCCAGCGCAAGCCGCCACATCGCCCGAGCCAGTTGGCAGGCTTCGATGCCGTGGTATTTACCGGGGATCAGGCGCGACAGCGGGCCGGCAATTTTCTCACCCAGACGTGGCGTGATGCGATCACCGAGCAACAGAGAAGGGCGGCAAATGGTCAGTTGCGGCCAATCCTGCGCGCGCAATGCGTATTCCATCTCGCCTTTAACCCGGTTGTAGAAAATCGAGGATCTGCGATCAGCGCCCAAGGCGCTGATGACGATCAAGTGGCGTGCGCCCATTTCTCGCGCGCGTTTGGCAAACGCCACGACCATGTCCAGGTCCACCGCGCGAAACGCTTCTTCGGAGCCGGCCTGTTTGATCGTGGTGCCGAGGCAGCAGTAGGCGATGTCGACGCGGCCGTTCAGTTGCGGCAGAAACACCGTCGGGTCGCCGACCGGGTTTTCGAGGTGCGGATGTTTGGCCAGTGGTCGGCGTGAAGGGGCCAATACTCTTGAAATCGTGGGTTCATTGAGCAAGCGATCAAGCAAGTGTTCACCGGTCAACCCGGTAGCTCCGGCAAGCAATACATGCTGAGGCGTCAAGTACATAGTGTTTCTCCCTTGATACTGTTCAGCTTAGTTGTTCTTTGAATCCTTGCTGTCGGTAGAGATACTTTGTAGCGCTTTTCGTGCCTGCTGCTTGCGTAAAAGCTGCCAGCGCGAGATCACCGCTTTAGGCGCCCACATCTGCGGCTCAGAGGCCTCGAAGCTGTCCGCCAGTTCGCGCTCGGCGACGGTAGCCTTGGCCAGTTTGAAGGCGTGCTCCAGGTCGTCGGTCTGGTTCAGCGCCTGGGCGAACAGGGCGTCGCCGAAGTAGGTGGAGTTGGCTTCTTCGGAGCAGCCGAAGGACACACGGTCTGCCCGCGAAGCGGTGATGATCAAGGTGCGTTCGTCTTTCAATGCGGGAATGAAACCGCCGGAATAGCAGGCCGAAATCACAATGATCTTGTCGCGGTTCTTCAACGGTGCAAGCACCGCAGCGAGCTCATCGGCTGGCAGATCGGGCAGTTCCATGCGCGGCTGATCGAGCACCAGTTCGTGTTCGCTGGTGCCGTGGCTGGTCAGGTAAATGAAGATCAGGTCTTCTGGGCCGGTACGCTCGGCCAGCGTCAACGCGGCGCGGCGCAGGTTTTCCCGGGTGGCCATCGGCCGGTCGACGAGATGGTCGCGATGATTCACCAGACGGATCTGGCCAAATGCACCGAAGCGGCTGGCGAGCATGTTGCTGACGTAATCGGATTCGCGCAGGAACACGCTTTGTTTGCCGTCACCGCCCAAGGTCAGGGTGTACAACTCGATGGCGGGAGTCGATTCCGGAACGTTACGCAGCGCGTCGTCGAGCAAGCGGCCCTGAGCCAGCAACCCGAGCTCCAGGCTGTCGGGCAGCAGTTTGCCGTCGGCGTCTCGCACACGTTGGCCATTGATCCAGGTGCCGCTTTGCACGGTGCCGTCAGTCAGCACCAGCGTGCCGCGTCCCGAGTAACCGTCATTGTCGAACTGGCCGGTGTAGAAGCTGCCGTCCGGCAGGTTCAGTCGCCCCTGGCCGGTGAAGCGCCAGTCGCTGAACCGGCCGATGTAATGGCTGCCATCGGCACCGATCAACTCGCCCTTGCCGTTCAGCGAACCTTCCTTGAACTGACCCAGCCAGACATCACCGTCGGCATTCTCGTAGCGGCCCTTGCCATGCAGTTGATTGTTCTTGAAACCGCCGACGTAAATGTCGCCCTCAGCGCTGTTGAACGTTCCGTTGCCCTCCAGCTGTCCGTTGACAAAATGTCCGGTGAACTGATTGCCGCTGGCGTCGCCGCGCTGGCCTTCACCGTTCGGCTTGCCTTGGGTGAACTGGCCCTGGTAGGAGCTGCCGTCGTCGAGTTCGAGACGACCGAGCCCTGAATATTGATCGGCCTTGAATTCGCCGCGATAGGTCATGCCGTTTTCTTTGAGCGTGCCTTCGCCATCGCGCCGACCGAGTTTGAACCCGCCGGTGTATTCGCTGCCCGGCGTGGTCAGCGTGCCTTGGCCGTCGAACAGGCCCTGATTGAATTGCCCGCGAAAGACTTCGCCGTTGCTGCCATGCCATTCGCCTTGGCCATGCCATTGACCCTTGTCGAACTCGCCGGCGTACCAGCTCTTGTTCGGGTAGTCGATGCGGCCCTGGCCTTGCAGCAACCCGTCGACCAGATCCCCGCGATAGCGTCCACCGTCCGGCAAGCGGGCATCGGGAGGCATCAGCGATTCGTCATCGCCGCACGCGGTGAGCAACAGGGTCAAGGCAAGGAGTGCAAGTGAGCGCATAGCGGGATCCGGGCAATTAGGCGACGGAGTATGCCGCAGCTATGTGTCGTATATATAGAGACGGGCGCGAAACAGCGTGAGCTGCTTCGCATCCGGGAGAGTTATACGAAACAGAGGGACAGGGATTCAGCGACATACGCCGGTTTGTCAGAGCCTTCTATCTCAAGGGTGGTGGTGGCCTTGAGTAACCATTGGCCCGGTTTTTTCTCGGTGACGTCGGACAGATCGACTTTGAGGCGCACTTTCGAATTGACCTTGACCGGTTGAATGAAACGCACGCCGTCGAGACCGTAGTTGACGACCATCTTCACGCCTTCGGGGACGATCAGAATGTCCTCCATCAGTTTCGGGATCAATGACAGTGACAGGAATCCATGGGCGATGGTGCTGCCAAAAGGTGTTTGAGCGGCTTTGACCGGGTCGACATGAATAAACTGAAAGTCACCTGTGGCTTCGGCGAACAGGTTGATGCGTTCCTGATCGATGGTGAGCCATTCGGAACGTCCGAGTTCCTTGCCGACATAATCTTTGAGTTCTGCAACCGGAACATGGGGCATTGAGACTCTCCTTGGGTTTCATCGGATTTATAGTTTTTCGAGTAGAGGGATTTCACTTCTCAGTGAACCACTTTAGATCAACATGGCAAATTGCTCCGGTCAACTGAACATGCTTTTCGCGAATGCCGATCCATAGCGCCGACGTGCTTATAATGCTCGGCCCCTTTTTGGTGGGAAGAGCGCGGGAGATAACCGGATGTTGTTACGTGGCCTGACCTGGCTGGTGCTGTTCCAATTGCTGGGCACAGCCATCAACCACTTGTTTTTATCGGTGCTGCCGGGGCCGATTATTGGCTTGTTGCTGTTGCTGGTGTACCTGATTTCACGCGGGCAAGTCGGCGATTCGCTGAGCCTGGCGGCCAGTAGCCTGCTGCGTTACCTGCCGTTGTTGCTGGTGCCGCCGGCCGTGGGCGTGATGGTGTATGCCAAGGACATAGCGGCGGACTTCTGGGCCATCGTCGGTGCACTGGTGTTGTCCCTGTTGTTGTCCATGGCGTTTGCCGGGGTACTGATGCAGCGCATGGTCAAGCGTCACGTCCCGCGTGGAGATGACCAATGACCCTTGATTGGCACGGCGCGCTCGACGCGGTGATTCATCATCCGTTATTCGGCATCGGCATTACGTTGGGCGCTTATCAGTTGGTGTTGGCGGCTTTCGAAAAAACCCGCTGGATCTTTTTGCAACCGGTACTGGTCTCCATGATGGTGGTGATCGGTGTTCTCCTGGCTTGCGGCCTGACGTACGCCGAATACCGCAAGAGCACCGAGATCCTCAGTATTTTGCTCGGGCCTGCGACCGTTGCGCTGGCCGTGCCGCTGTACCTCAATTTGCGACGGATTCGGCAGTTGTTCTGGCCGATTTTTACTACGCTGGTGATAGGTGGCGTGGTGGCGACGGGCATGGGCGTGTTGCTGGGCTGGGGGTTCGGTGCCGGGCACATGGTCCTGATGACCATGGCGCCCAAGTCGGTGACGTCACCGATTGCCATGCTGGTGGCCGAGCAGATCGGCGGCGTCGCAGCGCTGGCAGCCGTGTTCGTGTTGATCACCGGTGTGATCGGTGCGATCTTCGGCCCGAGTCTGTTGACCCGGCTCGGCGTGCACAGTCCTGAGGCCCGCGGTATGGCATTGGGCATGACCGCCCATGCGGTCGGCACCTCGGTGGCCTTGCAAGAAAGCGAAGAGTGCGGCGCGTTTGCGGCGCTGGCGATGAGTCTGATGGGCGTGGCCACGGCGGTGTTCCTGCCGTTGGCGGTGTCGATGGTGGTGTAAGGAAATGTCTATGAGCTTGCCGCTTTTTCCACTGAATACTGTGCTGTTTCCTGGCTGCATCCTTGACTTGCAGATCTTCGAAGCGCGCTACCTGGACATGATCAGCCGCTGCATGAAGCAGGGCGGCGGTTTCGGTGTGGTATGCATCCTCGACGGCGAAGAAGTCGGCGTCGCGCCGGCCGGGTATGCCATGGTGGGATGTGAAGCGCTGATCACCGATTTCAAGCAGCAGGACAACGGCTTGCTGGGGATTCGGGTACAGGGCGGGCGGCGTTTCCATGTCTTGCGCACCGAAGTGCAGCGCGACCAGTTGACCGTCGCCGACGTCGAGTGGCTGGAAGACGAACCTGAGCAGCCGTTGCAGGATGAAGACGCCGACCTGGTGGCATTGCTCAAGGCGTTGGCGGAACACCCTATGGTCGAAGCGTTGAACATGGGCACTGAGGCAACCGGGCAACAATCATTGGCGAATCAGTTGGCCTATTTGCTGCCGTTCGCGGAAGTGGACAAGATTGACCTGCTGCAACTCGATGATCCGCAGCAGCGACTGGATGCGATTCAGGCGCTGCTGGATGAGTTGCAGGGAGAGTTGTTTGCCTGATTGCGGCTGATAGATTGCACGTCAATACGCATACCGCAACATCGCATGCGGCAAGTGCCGAAACGCAAAGAACGCAAACAACGCCAACAGCGCCGGCAACACCAGCCACCAGACTTTGGGCGGCATGGCGTTGAGTGGTGTCTGGCGCTGACTCAGCCCCAAGCTCGCCGCGCAAACACAGGCAGCCAACATGGCACCGGCGAGTACGTCCGTCGGCCAATGCGCGCCCAGGTACACCCGAGACAACGCAATCACCAGTGCCGGCAAACAACCCAGCAGCAGCCAGGTCAGGCGCATTCGCGGTGGTTGTCCACGACCTGCCAGAACCGCAAGGGTCAGGAACAGCGCGAATGACCCCGAGGCATGGCCGCTGGGCATGCTGTAGCTGGTCAGCGGGTCGCTGAGTATTTCCGGGCGCACGCGGGCGAAGAAGTATTTGGTTGCCGTATTTCCCAGTGCGGTGCAGAGCAGGGTGCTGCCGGCAAAAATCGCCTGCCGCCATTGTCGCGCGATCAGCAGCAGGCCGGTCACCAGTGCACTGAGCAGTAGCATGTTGCGAAACTCGCCCATCAGCGTAAAGGTGACGGCCACTTCATCGAGCATCGGGCTGCGGTGTTCCTGTACCAGCGTCATCAGACCCTGATCAAGCGCGGTCAGGTGCGGATAGCCGATAAACAGTCCCGCCAGAATCAGGAGGCTCAACCCGGCAATGAGAATCGTCGCCTTGCGATGGCGGCGCAGGCTGCTGGTGACGCTCAAACCAATCATGACGGCAATAGCGCCGGCGACGACTCCCGCCTCAGGCCAGAAACCTTCCGGCAATGGCAGCCGAATTGCCGCCCCTGTCGCCCAGCCGGGCAGCAGATACGCGACACTCCAGCCAGCGGCAGCCAGCAGGCTGACGGCGAAAAATCGCGGGAATGGCATATCGAACATCCCGGCAACCATCGGCAACATCGGGCGCAGCGGCCCGATAAAGCGCCCGACCAACAGGCTGGCGATGCCATAGCGCTGGAAATACGCCTCGGCGCCCGCAATCCATTCCGGGTGATGGCGCAAGCCAGGCAGACGCCGGATATTCTGGTGGAAATGTCGCCCCAGGAAGTACGAAACGACGTCACCCAGCACCCCGGCAACGAACCCCAGCAGCAGGGTTTCACTCAACGACAGCGCGCCACTGCCGGCCAGGACCGCCACGGCAAACAGCAACACCGTGCCGGGCACGATCAGCCCGGCAATCGCCAGGCATTCCACAAAAGCCACTATGAACACCGCCGCAGCCAGCCATTGCGGGTTGACCGTCAACCAACCGGTGATGCTATCGAGCCATGGGCCCATAAAAACAACTCCATCGAATGTTCAATTGGTCCCATGGGGGACGAACGCAATCTTCAATACACAATAGATCCCTTGTGGGAGCGAGCCTGCTAGCGAAAGCAGGCAGCCAGCCGACATGGATGTCGCCTGATACTCCGCTATCGCGAGCAGGCTCGCTCCTACAGGGGGGATATCAATCTTCAAGGCAGCAAAAAATAATCGCGACCTTCGACCTGCCCCCGTCGCAGCGGGTTGCGCGTGCAATACGGTGCATAAGCGGCATCGACAAAGCGGTACATCAAATGTTCATCGCGCCCATGGGGGATGCCCAGGCGCGTGGTCTGGATGATATGGGCGGGCGCCGGGCCGATGTCTTCCACCAGTAGCACTTCGTGATCGAAACGCTTGGCGTCCCAGACCGGCACTTTCAACCCCAGGGCCTTGCACAACAGCGTTTGCCCGGCACACAGCTTTTGCGAGGGGCGAGGGCGGCCTTGGGCGTCGGGGTTGTTCAACAGCATCTGCGCCAGACTCGCCGGCCCGCTCAGCTCATCGATCCACGGATAGGCGGATTTGATCAATACCGCATTGCCGGGGCCTTTTGCACTGAAATTCAGCGAATCGCCGCCACGGGCGTAATACATATAGATGTGGCCGCCATCCAGAAACAAAGCCTTACGTTTTTCTGTGTAGCCGAGGGAGGCGTGGCTGCCTTTTTCTTCAAAATAATAAGCTTCGGTTTCGATAATCCGGGCACTGAGCCACAGGTCACCGACACGGTGACGAATCACTTTGCCGAGTAAGTCCCGGGCCAGAGCTTGCGCGTCACGGTCGAAAAACGCATCCGCAAGCCCGGTGGGGCGGCTCGCAGCGCAGGTTCGAACAGTCAGGTTAGACATGATCAACGGCATTTATCAGGGCTGATTGAGCGCTGATGATAACAATTTGAAGCTTAAGCACGGCTGAACCCCAGCAAATTGACATCGATTTCGACCATCCGCCCGTCACCGCTGTTAGTCGGGGGGCGCGACAGCTATAATCTGCCGCTTTACTCTTTACCAAGACCTTAGCAAAGACTAAACCAGACCATGACTGAGTCCGTTCTTGACTACATGACCCGCCTGGGTCGCGCTGCCCGCGAAGCCTCTCGCGTCATTGGCTGTGCCAGCACCGCGCAGAAAAACCGCGCCTTGCAGGCTGCGGCCAATGCGCTGGACGCTGCACGCACCGAGTTGACGGCGGCCAATGAACTGGATTTGGCGGCGGGTCGTGCCAATGGTCTTGAACCTGCGTTACTGGAACGTCTGGCGCTGACCCCGGAACGCATCGACGGCATGATCGTCGGCCTGCGCCAGGTAGCAGCATTGCCCGACCCGGTCGGCGCGATTCGCGACATGAGCTTCCGGCCGTCGGGCATTCAAGTCGGTAAAATGCGCGTGCCGCTGGGCGTGATCGGGATCATCTACGAATCCCGTCCCAACGTGACCATCGATGCCGCCAGCCTGTGCCTCAAGTCTGGCAATGCCACCATCCTGCGGGGCGGTTCCGAAGCGATTCATTCCAATCGCGCCATCGCCGCCTGCATCCAGCGTGGTCTGGCCGAAGCCGAACTGCCGGCCGCCGTGGTGCAAGTAGTCGAAACTACCGACCGTGCCGCCGTGGGCGCGCTGATCACCATGCCGGAATACGTCGACGTCATCGTGCCCCGTGGTGGCCGTGGCCTGATCGAACGTGTCAGCCGCGACGCCCGCGTGCCGGTGATCAAGCACCTGGACGGCATCTGCCACGTTTACGTGAGTGAACATGCCGATCTGGCGAAAGCCCAGCGCATCGCGTTCAATGCCAAGACTTACCGTTATGGCATCTGCGGGGCCATGGAAACGCTGCTGGTTGATCAAACCGTTGCCAAAGACTTCCTGCCCTCGATGGCTGCACAGTTCCGCGAAAAAGGCGTTGAGCTGCGTGGTTGCGAGCGCACGCGTGCGATCATCGATGCCGTGGCGGCCACCGAAGAAGACTGGACCACCGAATACCTGGCGCCGATTCTGTCGATTCGAGTGGTCGACGGGCTGGAACAGGCCATCGAGCATATTAATAGGCACGGCTCCCATCACACTGACTCGATCGTCAGCGAAAACCTCGCCGACACACGGCGTTTTGTCGCGCAAGTCGATTCGTCGTCGGTGATGATCAACACCCCGACGTGCTTCGCCGATGGCTTCGAATACGGATTGGGTGCCGAGATTGGCATTTCTACTGATAAGCTGCACGCCCGCGGCCCGGTGGGTCTCGAAGGTTTGACCTGCGAGAAGTACATCGTGGTCGGTGATGGCCAGTTGCGCGGCCAGGCGTCGGTCTGACTTGGGCGACCTCGACCCGACAGCCCCAGCCACTTCAAGCGAGCCTCAACCTCGCCGGATTGGCATGCTGGGCGGTACGTTCGACCCGGTGCACATTGGCCATCTGCGCAGTGCGCTGGAAGTTGCCGAATCGCTGGCGCTCGATGAGTTGCGTCTGACGCCCAGTGCCAGGCCTCCGCATCGCGGTACGCCGCAAGTGTCGGCCAAAGACCGTCTGGCGATGGTCGAGTGCGCGGTGGCCGGTGTGGCACCGTTGGTGGTGGACGCCCGCGAATTGCAGCGGGACAAACCGTCCTACACTATTGATACCCTGGAACTGATGCGGGCTGAACTGGCCGCCCAGACCCAGGTTTTTCTACTTTTGGGCTGGGACGCATTTTGCGGCCTGCCCACTTGGCACCGCTGGGAAGAGTTGCTCCAGCATTGCCACATCCTGGTGCTGCAACGCCCGGATGCCGATAGCGAACCGCCGGATGCCTTGCGCAATCTGCTGGCAGCGCGCTCGGTAAGCGACCCGCTGGCCCTCAAAGGGCCGAGCGGACAGATTGCATTCGTCTGGCAGACACCGCTCGCGGTATCCGCCACCCAGATCCGTCAACTGCTGGCCAGCGGTAAGTCGGTACGTTTCCTGGTGCCCGACGCGGTCCTGGCCTACATCGATGCGCACGGACTTTACCGTGCGTCGAACTGAAAGAGGCGCGCTTCAAGGCACGTGATCACGTGTATCGAAGCCCCCGAACATATGAGCAAAACGAGTTTTATATGACTGACAAAGAACTACCAAAAGTAAAGCGCAAAGGCACATTCAAAAGCGCTCCGCTGCCAGTAGCAGCACCTACCGGCCCAGAGCTGGCCGGTGAAGAGCTGGTGAAGGTTGCCGTGGCGGCGCTGGAAGACGTCAAGGCCCAGGACATTCAGGTGATCGACGTTCGTGAAAAGCAGAGCATCACTGACTTCATGATCATCGCCACCGGTACGTCCAACCGCCAGATCGGCGCGATGCTGGACAAGGTTCGCGAAGCCGTCAAAGCCCAGGGCGTCAAGCCGCTGGGTGAAGAAGGCAAGGGCGACAGCGACTGGGTGCTGCTGGATATGGACGACGTCATCGTGCACATGATGACCGCCTCGGCTCGCCAGTTCTACGACCTGGAGCGTCTGTGGTCCGGCGCGGAACAGAGCCGTGCCCTGAACGCGGCTCACCACAGCCCGGAAAATACCCACGAGCATTTCATCAAGCTCAACAAAGACCAGCAATAAGGGCCCGCTGTGCGACTGCGACTGATCGCCGTCGGTTCACGGATGCCCAAGTGGGTGGAAGAAGGCTGGCATGAATATGCCAAGCGTCTTCCGTCCGAGCTGGCGCTGGAACTGGTGGAAATACCGCTCAATACCCGTGGCAAGAACGCCGACGTGGCGCGCTTCATCCGTCAGGAAGGCGAAGCCATGCTGGCCAAGGTCGGGCCGAACGAGCGTGTTGTCACCCTCGAAGTCCACGGCAAGCCCTGGAGCACTGAGCAGCTGGCGGTCGAACTCGATCGCTGGCGCCTGGACTCGCGCACGGTGAATTTCATGGTCGGCGGCCCCGAAGGGCTGGCGCCGGAAGTCTGTGCCCGAGCCGATCAGCGTTGGTCATTGTCGCCGTTGACGTTGCCGCACCCGCTGGTGCGAATCCTGATCGGCGAACAGCTGTATCGTGCCTGGACAGTCTTGTCCGGCCACCCTTACCACAAGTAGTTTTGCCCTCATGTCTCAGCCGATCCGTATCAAGGACCACGAAAAAGACGCCCGTCTGGTGCGTGGTCGCGTCGTGTTCGGTGCAATTGCAGTAGTCGCGCTTTTTTGTGTGCTGATTGCGCGGCTGTATTTCCTTCAGGTGATCCAGTACGAGTACCACTCGACCCTGTCGGAAAACAATCGCGTTCATGTGCAGCCGATTCCGCCCACCCGTGGGCTGATTTTCGATCGAAATGGCGTGGTGGTGGCCGATAACCGGCCCAGCTTCAGCCTGAGCATGACTCGCGAGCGCTCCGGCGACTGGCAGCAAGTGCTCGACGTGATCGTCGAAGTGCTGGAGATGACACCCGAGGACCGGGTGATCTTCGAGAAACGCATGCGTCAGGGGCGTCGGCCATTCGAGCCGGTGCCCATCCTGTTCGAGCTGACCGAAGAGCAGATCGCCCGGATCGCGGTGAACCAGTTCCGCCTGCCGGGCGTGGAAGTGGTCGCGCAGCTGGTGCGTCACTATCCGCAGGGCGCGCATTTTGCGCACTCGGTGGGTTACATGGGGCGGATCAACGAGAAAGAGCTCAAGTCACTGGATCCTGTGAGTTACAGCGGCACCCATCAAATTGGCAAAACCGGCATCGAACGTTTCTACGAGCCGGAATTGCACGGTCAGGTCGGTTACGAAGAAGTCGAAACCAACGCACGGGGCCGCGTATTGCGTGTGCTCAAGCGTACCGAACCGATTTCCGGCAAGGACATCGTCCTGAGCCTGGACATCAAATTGCAGGAAGCGGCCGAAGCGGCTCTGGGCGGTCGTCGTGGTGCCGTCGTGGCGCTGGACCCGAAAACCGGTGAAGTGCTGGCAATGGTCAGCCAGCCGAGTTTCGACCCGAACCTGTTCGTCACGGGTATCAGTTCCAAGGCCTATTCCGAACTGCGCGACTCCATCGACCGGCCGCTGTTCAATCGCGTGCTGCGCGGTCTGTACCCGCCGGGTTCTACCATCAAGCCAGCGGTGGCGATTGCCGGTCTGGATTCGGGTGTGGTCACCGCGTCGACCCGCGTGTACGACCCCGGTTATTACCAACTGCCCAATTACGATCACAAATACCGAAACTGGAACCGTACCGGCGACGGCTACGTGGATCTGGACACGGCGATCATGCGTTCCAACGATACCTACTTCTATGACCTGGCCCACAAGCTGGGAATCGACCGGTTGTCAGCCTATATGGGCAAGTTCGGCATCGGCCAGAAGGTCTCGCTGGACATGTTCGAAGAATCGCCGGGCCTGATGCCGTCCCGCGAGTGGAAGCGTGCGACCCGCCGCCAGGCCTGGTACCCGGGCGAAACCCTGATTCTGGGGATCGGTCAGGGCTATATGCAGTCCACGCCACTGCAACTGGCCCAAGCCACCGCGCTGGTGGCCAACAAGGGTGTGTGGAACCGTCCGCACCTGGCCAAGACGGTCGAAGGCGAGAAGCCCAAGGATGAAAATCCGATGCCCAATATTGTCCTGCGCGATCCGTCGGACTGGACCAAGGTCAACCACGGCATGCAGCAGGTGATGCACGGCGCTCGCGGTACGGCGCGCAAGGCTTCGATTGGCGCGCAATACCGGATCGCCGGCAAAAGTGGTACGGCTCAGGTGGTCGCGATCAAGCAGGGCGAGAAGTACGACCGTTCCAAGGTTCAGGAACGTCACCGCGACCACGCCTTGTTTGTCGGTTTTGCGCCTGCGGACAACCCGCAAATCGTGGTGTCGGTAATGGTCGAGAACGGCGAGTCCGGTTCCGGGGTCGCGGCGCCAGTGGTGCGCCAAATCATGGATGCCTGGCTCCTGGATCAGGACGGCCATCTCAAGGCCGAGTACGCCAGCCCTATCAGCGCGGAGGTTACGGCCCATGATGAATAATTTTGACCGCATGCTCTCCAGCGAGGATGTGATGCGTCGCCGCGCGACGTTGTTGCAACGCCTGCACATCGATGGCCCGCTGCTCATTCTGCTGCTGACCCTCGCCGCCGGCAGCCTGTTCGTGCTGTATTCGGCCAGCGGCAAGAGCTGGGACCTGCTGGCCAAGCAGGCCACTTCGTTTGGCATCGGTCTGGTGTCGATGATCGTCATCGCGCAGTTCGAACCGCGTTTCATGGCGCGGTGGGTGCCGGTCGGTTATGTGCTGGGTGTGCTGTTGCTGGTGGTGGTGGACGTCATGGGCCACAACGCCATGGGCGCCACGCGCTGGATCAACATCCCCGGAGTGATCCGCTTCCAGCCCTCGGAGTTTATGAAGATCCTGATGCCGGCAACCATCGCCTGGTATTTGTCCAAGCGCACCTTGCCGCCGCAACTCAAGCACGTGGCGGTCAGTCTGTTCTTGATTGGCTTGCCCTTTATCTTGATCGTGCGTCAGCCGGACCTGGGGACGTCGCTACTGATCCTGGCCGGTGGCGCGTTTGTACTGTTTATGGGTGGCTTGAAATGGCGCTGGATCATCAGCGTGCTGGCGGCTGCCGTGCCAGTGGCCGTGGGCATGTGGTATTTCATCATGCACGACTATCAGAAGCAGCGAATCCTGACGTTCCTCGACCCGGAGAGTGATCCGTTGGGGACTGGCTGGAACATTATTCAGTCGAAAGCCGCCATCGGTTCCGGTGGTGTGTTCGGCAAGGGCTGGCTGCTGGGCACCCAGTCGCACCTGGACTTCCTGCCGGAAAGCCACACCGACTTCATTATTGCGGTAATGGGTGAAGAGTTCGGCCTGGTCGGCATTTGCGCGTTGCTGTTGATTTACCTGCTATTGATTGGTCGCGGGCTGGTGATTACCGCTCAGGCCCAGACATTGTTCGGCAAATTGCTCGCAGGCAGTTTGACGATGACGTTTTTTGTTTATGTTTTCGTCAACATCGGTATGGTCAGTGGCCTGTTGCCGGTGGTGGGGGTGCCGTTGCCGTTCATTAGCTACGGAGGAACTTCGCTGGTAACGCTGCTGTCAGCGTTTGGGGTTTTGATGTCGATCCATACCCATCGTAAGTGGATCGCACAAGTTTGAATAAGGTGAAGATTTCAATGCAAGCAATGCGTGGCTGGGTGACTCGATACGCGCCATGGGTCGGCCTGGTAAGCATCCTTGGCACAACGCAGCACGCGTTGGCCGGCGACTACGAAGGCTCACCCCAGGTGGCCGAATTCGTCGGTGAAATGACCCGCGATTACGGTTTCGCCGGTGAACAGCTGATGGGCGTGTTCCGCGAAGCCGAGCGAAAGCAGTCGATTCTTGACGCGATCTCGAAACCCGCCGAACGGGTCAAGCAATGGAGCGAATACCGCCCGATGTTCATCACCGACGCGCGTATCGCCCGGGGAGTGGACTTCTGGCGTCAGCACGAAGCAGTGCTGGCACGTGCGGAGCAGGAATACGGTGTGCCGGCGCAGGTGATCGTCTCGATCATCGGCGTTGAAACCTTTTTCGGGCGCAATACCGGCAATTTTCGCGTGATCGACGCGTTGTCGACCCTGGGCTTCGACTATCCTCCCCGCGCTGAATTCTTCCGCAAGGAATTGCGGGAGTTCTTGCTGCTGGCCCGGGAAGAGCAGGTCGACCCGCTGACCCTCAAAGGCTCCTACGCAGGTGCCATGGGGTTGCCGCAGTTCATGCCGAGCAGTTTTCGCGCGTATGCGGTGGACTTCGACGGTGACGGTCACATTAATATCTGGACCAATCCCGACGATGCCATTGGTAGTGTCGCCAGTTACTTCAAGCGTCACGGTTGGGGCGCCGGCGAACCGGTGGTCAGCCGCGCCGATGTTCGAGGCGAGCAGGTGGATGCCGGTTTGACCACGGGCATCGAGCCGACTAAAACCGCGGGGGAGTTGCGGGCTCTAGGGTGGTCAAGTCATGATGCGCTGCGCGATGATATGCCGGTCACGGCTTTCCGCCTGGAAGGTGACAAGGGCCCCGAGTACTGGATGGGCCTGAAGAATTTTTATGCGATCACGCGTTATAACCGCAGCGTGATGTACGCCATGGCCGTACATCAACTGTCTGAACAGCTGGTCCAAGCACGGGGCGTCAAGTAATGCGGGCATTGCCTTTGAATAAACCCCTGCAGCTCATGGCTTTCGCCGCGTTGGCGGTGCTGCTCGCCAGTTGCTCGACCAGTCGCGCGCCGGCGCAGAAAACCTCGTCCACTGCCGTGCGCCCGACGCCGGGGCTGGACATCAACCGCGCCCACAAAGATGGCGCGCCGTGGTGGGATGTCGACGTGTCACGCATCCCGGATGCCACGCCGACCCTGCACTCTGGTCCTTATAAGGCCAACCCGTACACGGTGCTGGGCAAAACCTATTTCCCGCTGCAAGAATCCAAGACGTATGTCGCCTCGGGCACGGCGTCCTGGTATGGCACCAAGTTCCATGGCCAGAACACCGCCAACGGCGAGGTATACGACCTCTACGGCATGAGTGCGGCACACAAGACATTGCCACTGCCAAGTTATGTCCGGGTGACCAACCTGGACAACAACAAGAGCGTTATCCTGCGGGTCAACGACCGAGGGCCGTTTTATTCGGACCGCATCATCGACTTGTCCTATGCTGCCGCCAAAAAACTCGGTTACGCCGAAACCGGCACGGCGCGGGTCAAGGTCGAAGGCATCGACCCGCAACAGTGGTGGGCGCAAAAAGGCCGTCCGGCACCTTTGATGCTCAATGAACCGAAAGTCGCGCAAAATAGCGCCCCGGTGATTACGGCTTCGACCGGAACTGTCGAGCAATGGACCCCCCCGGCGCAGCAACACGCCGCGGCCGTTGTACCGGTTCAGATCGATGCAAAAAAAAACGCTTCTGTACCAGCCTCTGGCCAGTATCTGCAGGTGGGCGCGTTCGCCAACCCGGACGCTGCAGAACTCCTGAGATCGAAGCTCAGCGGGATGGTGAGCGCCCCGGTGTTCATCAGCTCGATCGTGCGCAATCAACAGACACTGCATCGGGTGCGCCTGGGGCCGATCGGCTCTCCGGGTGAAATCCAGCAAGTGCAGAACAGTGTGCGCATGGCCAATCTCGGTTCGCCGAGCCTGGTCACCGCCGAGTAATACGTAGTACCTGATTGACGGTTCACTTGCGATATAGGGGGTGAACCTGGTTGTTGGCTCGTTAAAGAACAAAAGCCCGGCAAGGGTTTTGAGTGAACAACCGAACACGCGACAGCTCGTAGGGTTTGTTCGAAAACTCGCCGAGCGGCGATCAGGCAAGGCAAAAACAGGTGAGGAAGCGGAGTGTAGGGGACCTACATGAGCATTCCGAGGCTGTTTTTAACGCCGCATGATCGTCGCGCAGGCAGTTTTGGACAAAGCCTGGAAGCTGTCTGATTAGTTTTGCCCCTGGGCAGTTTCCATTAGCGATTTCGAGAGACGGATGAACATCACCACCTTTGCCAAACGCCTGTTCCTGTTAGTCCCGCTGCTCCTTTCGCCAGCCGCGTTCGCGGTCGAGGTGATGCCAGCCCCACCACAACTGGCTGCCAAAGCCTATGTGCTCATGGATGCCAGCAGCGGCAACGTGCTGGTTGAAAACAATGGTGACCAGCGTCTGCCGCCGGCCAGCCTGACAAAGCTGATGACCGCCTACCTCGCGACCCTGGAAATCCGTCGTGGCCAGATCGGCGAAAACGACCCGGTGACCGTCAGCGAAAACGCCTGGCGTACCGGCGGTTCGCGGATGTTCATCAAGGTGGGCACGCAGGTGACTGTCAGCGACCTGCTGCACGGCATCATCATTCAGTCGGGTAACGACGCCAGTGTTGCGCTCGCCGAGCACATCGCCGGCAGCGAAGACGCCTTCGCTGACATGATGAACAAAACCGTGGCCGACCTTGGCATGACCAACAGCCACTTCATGAACCCGACCGGTCTGCCGAACCCGGAGCACTACTCGTCGGCTCATGACATGGCGGTGCTGGCTCGCGCGATCATCCACGAAGACCCGGCCCACTACGCGATCTACTCGCAGAAAGAGTTCTTCTGGAACGGCATCAAGCAACCTAACCGCAACCTGTTGCTGTGGCGCGACAAGACCGTCGACGGTCTGAAAACCGGCCACACCGACGAAGCCGGCTACTGCATGGTGTCTTCGGCTGTACGTGATGGCATGCGCCTGATCGCCGTGGTGTTCGGCACCAGCAGCGAAGTGGCTCGCGCCGCCGAAACCCAGAAGCTGCTGACTTACGGTTTCCGCTTCTTCGAAACCCAGACCTTCTATCAGAAGGGCGCCGAGCTGGCTCAGGCCCCTGTCTGGAAAGGCGCGACCAATCAAGTCAAGGCCGGCCTGGCTCAAGACCTGACCATGACCCTGCCTAAAGGCCAGCTGAAAAAGCTCGCTGCGAGCATGACCATGAACCCGCAACTGATTGCGCCAATCGCCAAGGGCGACGTGATCGGTAAAGTCGAAGTGAAACTGGAAGACAAGGTAGTGCACAGCGCCGACCTGATCGCCCTGGACGCTGTCGAGGAGGGTGGTATCTTCCGCCGCATGTGGGATAGCATCCGTCTATTCTTCTACGGCATCTTCAACTGAATTCAGTGTGCACCTGCATGACTTCGCGCTGATCCTGCGCGGCGTCATGCCCGTCGCCACGGCTTACGCTTACGAGGCCGTTACGCCATGACCGATACCGAAGTAAAGGCGCCAAAAATCGAATTCCCGGTGACTGATTATCCCGTCAAGGTGATCAGCGATACCGGTGTGGGCAACAAAGACAAGATCATCGACATCGTCAAGAAACACGCGTCGATCAACGATGAGCGTGTCGACGAGCGTCAAAGCACCAACGGCAAATACACCACCATCCAGTTGCACATCGTCGCCACTGGCCAGGAACAGCTGTACGACATCAACAGCGAACTTCGGGCTACCGGCTTCGTGCACATGGTGTTGTGATGTCTGGCACGCTGGGCTTTCGTGAGCTCGGCCAGATGGCTTACGAGCCGGTCTGGCATGCCATGCAACGCTTCACCAACGAACGCGGCACCGATGCCGCCGACGAGATCTGGCTGGTCGAGCACCCGCCGGTGTTCACCCAAGGTCAAGCCGGCAAGGCCGAGCACCTGTTGCTGCCGGGGGATATTCCGGTGGTACAGGTCGACCGTGGTGGTCAGGTGACCTATCACGGGCCTGGCCAATTGGTAGCCTATTTGCTGCTGGACGTACGCAAACTTGGGTTTGGTGTGCGTGACCTGGTCACTCGCATGGAACTGTGCCTGATTGAACTGCTGGCGAGTTACGGCGTTGTTGCCGCCGCCAAGCCAGATGCGCCGGGTGTGTACGTCAACGGGGCGAAAATCGCGTCCCTGGGTCTGCGGATCCGCCACGGTTGTTCCTTTCATGGCCTGGCCCTGAACGTGGACATGAACCTGGAACCGTTTCGACGGATTAATCCCTGTGGGTACGCCGGGCTGGCGATGACCCAGCTAAGCGATCACGCAGGATCGATTGAATTTGCCGAGGTAAGTGCCCGGCTGCGCGCGCAGCTCGTCAAACACCTCGACTATGCTGAGCAGACGACCCTAACGGGCGGAATCGACTGATATGACTACTGATGCAGTGCAAACCATGATCCCGACGCTTGATGTTACCGAGCGTCCGGCCCCGCGTGCCAAGGTTGAAGCCGGCGTCAAGCTGCGCGGCGCCGAGAAGGTTGCACGTATCCCGGTGAAGATCATTCCGACTACCGAACTGCCGAAGAAACCCGACTGGATTCGCGTGCGCATCCCGGTTTCCCCGGAAGTCGACCGCATCAAGGCCCTGCTGCGCAAACACAAGCTGCACAGCGTGTGCGAAGAAGCCTCCTGCCCGAACCTGGGCGAGTGCTTCTCCGGCGGCACCGCGACGTTCATGATCATGGGCGACATCTGCACCCGTCGCTGCCCGTTCTGCGACGTTGGCCACGGCCGTCCGAAACCACTGGACGTCAACGAGCCGGAAAGTCTGGCCATCGCCATTGCCGACCTGAAGCTCAAATATGTAGTGATCACCTCGGTAGACCGCGACGACCTGCGTGATGGCGGTGCCCAGCACTTTGCCGACTGCATCCGCGAGATCCGCAAGCTGTCGCCGAACGTTCAACTCGAAACCCTGGTTCCGGACTACCGTGGCCGGATGGACGTGGCGCTGGAAATCACCGCCGCCGAGCCACCGGATGTGTTCAACCACAACCTGGAAACTGTGCCGCGTCTGTACAAGGCTGCGCGTCCGGGTTCGGATTACCAGTGGTCGCTGACCCTGCTGCAACGCTTCAAGCAAATGATGCCGCACATTCCGACCAAGTCCGGCCTGATGCTGGGTCTGGGCGAGACTGACGAAGAAGTGATCGAAGTCATGAAGCGCATGCGCGAACACGACATCGACATGCTGACCCTGGGCCAGTACCTGCAACCGTCCCGCAGCCACTTGCCGGTGCAGCGTTTTGTGCACCCGGACACCTTCGCCTGGTTCGCCGAGGAAGGTTACAAAATGGGCTTCAAGAACGTCGCGTCGGGCCCGCTGGTACGCTCCTCGTACCACGCCGACGAACAAGCGAAGCTGGTTAAAGCCGAGCTGATGTCGTCCTGATCGATTGTGAAACATAAAACGCCCGCAAGGTCTCTAGGCCTTGCGGGCGTTTTTTTGCCTTGCCTACGGCAACTGGCGTTTTTCTGACAACCTGCGGGCACGGACCCTCTTCTGTTTGTCCCCGTTCCTGACTACTGTGTGCAGAAGTTTTCGCGCAGGGAGATTCAT
Source organism: Pseudomonas sp. BE134 (assembly GCF_031456105.1). Lineage (NCBI taxonomy): Bacteria > Pseudomonadati > Pseudomonadota > Gammaproteobacteria > Pseudomonadales > Pseudomonadaceae > Pseudomonas > Pseudomonas sp. BE134. Next base: position 24,689 of record NZ_JAVDUA010000029.1, read on the forward strand.
GGATGACCGTTCGACCGACCCATACGTTGTATCCGCACAAGCCTGTTCCGGCCTTGCCTTCGCAAGGCGTGATCGGCGTGATTGCGCCTGCCGGTCCCGCCGGGCTGGACACCGACAAGGCCGTCGCCTGGATGCGCGCTCGTGGCTATGCGTTGCGGGTTTTTCCCGGGGTGTATGAAAAGGATGGCTATCTGGCGGGCAGTGACGAGGTGCGGCTCAATGATCTGCACGCAGCGTTCGCTGATACAGAGGTCGATGCGATTATCTGCCTGCGCGGCGGTTACGGCACACCCCGTTTGCTCGATCGCATTGATTTCGAGCTGCTGCAAAACAACGCCAAACCGTTCATCGGCTATAGCGACATCACAGCGCTGCACTTGGCGATCAGCCGTTATGCCGGTTTTGTGACCTTTCATGGCCCGCTGCTCAATGCCGATTTGCTGGGCGACAAGCAGAAGCCTACCGAGTCATCGTTTTTCAACATGCTCAGGGGGCAGGTGAAGGCTGGCAGCGTACTTGCGCACCCGGCGGCCTGGCCCTTGACCACGATCGAGCCTGGCATCGCTCACGGACGCTTACTGGGCGGCAACTTGTCGATGATTGCCGCAACGATGGGCACGCCTTACGAGCTGGAGGCCGAGGGTGTGATCCTGTTGATTGAAGACATCAACGAGCCGCTGTATCGGATTGACCGGCTACTGACCCATCTGCGGCTGGCTGGCACGCTGGGCAAGCTTCGTGGGGTTTTGGTGGGGGATGTGGCGGGAGTTGATGTGGCAGGGCTGGAGCAATTGCTGAAACAGACCTTCGAGCCTTTGCGGATTCCGGTGCTGGCCGGTTGGCGCAGCGGGCATTGTGATCCGAACCTGACGCTGCCGATGGGCGCGTTGGTCAAGCTGGATGCGGGGAAGAAGGAGTTGGTGTTGGAGCAGGATGTGGTGGTCAGGCGCTAGAGTTCCGACGCCTGATAGTCAGTCATCGCGGGCAAGCCCGCTCCCACAAAGTTTGAGGTGTACACAAATGTTGTGATCGCCTTTGAACCCTGTGGGAGCGGGCTTGCCCGCGATGCTTTTTAGCGGCTACGCAATCCTTCCAGCAACTTGCGCGTCGGATACCCATCCGCAGGCCAGCCAAACGACTGCTGTGCACTGCGAATCGCCTTGCGCGTGTTGGCGCCAATAATCCCATCCGGGACGCCCGCGTCGTAATTCTGGGCGCTCAGCAGACTTTGCAATTCCATGCGCTCGGTGCGACTCAGTGGCAACTCATCTTTGGGCCAGCTGCCGCTGATCAGACCTGCACCGTCGAAGCGTTGTGACAACAAACCCACGGCCAACGCATAGGACGACGAGTTGTTGTACTTGAGAATCGCGCGGAAGTTGTCGAGGACCAGGAACGCAGGGCCACGATAACCGGCTGGCAGCAACAAGGCCGCGGAGAGGTGTTCCGAGCCAGGCGGAACCCGAGCCCCAGCGGGCAGTGAAACGCCCAGTTGCTGCCACTCGGCGACGCTTTTACGAATCGTGCCATCGGCCAGAACGTAGTTGAAACTGCTTGGCAGTCGTACTTCAAAGCCCCACGGCTGGCCTTTCTGCCAGCCGGAGCTTTGCAAATAGTGCGCAGTCGATGCCAATGCGTCGGCGGGGCTGTTCCAGATGTCGCGGCGACCATCACCGTCGAAGTCCACGGCGTGGGTGTTGTATGTGGTCGGGATGAACTGGGTCTGGCCCATGGCGCCGGCCCAGGAACCGAGCATTTTCTCGGGTGATATGTCGCCCTGTTGCAGGATTTGCAGGGCCGCGATCAGTTGGTCGTGCGCAAAGCCCGGGCGCCGGCCTTCGTACGCCAGGGTCGCCAGGGAGTTGATGACCGATTTGCTGCCCTGGAATTGGCCGAAGTTACTCTCCATGCCCCAGACCGACACAAGTACCTGGCGGTCGACGCCATAACGCTGTTCGATGCGTTGCAGGATGTCAGTGTATTCGTCGATCTGCGACTGGCCTTTACGTACTCGCAACGGCGAAAGGGCGCCATCGAGGTATTCCCACACCGGACGGGCAAATTCCGGCTGGCTGCGATCGGCACGGATCACGCTGGGGTCGAAGCTGACATTGGCAAAGGCGCGGTCGAACAGATCAGCGCGGATACCGGCGGCCAGTGCGTCTTTGCGGAAACCCGCTTGCCATTCGGCGAACGACTGGGTGGGCTGGACGTCGAGGTTTTCACCCGTCGGCACCACGGGCGGAATAACCGCAGGGGCTGTCGCGACAGGAAGGGTTTTGAGCGGCTGGGCGTCGGCGGCGGTCGGTTTTTCCGCGCAAGCGACAAGCAAAATGAGGCTGGAGGCAGCGATCAATTGGCGAACGGGCCAACGACGGGAAAGACAAAGGGGCATGCACAGGTCCAGGGCAATCAATTCAGATGCAGACCTTAACATGTAGAAGGGGTGTTCTGCTTTAAGCAGCCAGAAAGTAAGAAGCCTCCCAGCTATTAGACTGGAAGGCTTCGCGGCGGTAGCTGCCTTTGCCCTTGCCGGCTCGTTCCTGACGGCTGCGGAACAGTGGCTGGGCGATGATGGATTTGGCCTTGTTGGGGCCATGCGTTGATGGCTTTTTGCTCATGATGATTGCTCGCAAGTGAGTGGGTTTTGCGGGGCAAATCATCGGCCGAAGTTGAGGATCTGTCTAGTCCCCACATTGTGTAGGACCTTTCTCTGATCACAGTCCTGTAGCAGCTGGCGAAGCCTGCGTCCGACTGCGAAGCAGTCGTAAAACCTGAACCCACAATCATCCTGATGTAACTCATTTCCTGACTTGACGACTGCTTCGCAGTCGGACGCAGGCTTCGCCAGCTGCTACAGGGGGGTGTTTACTCGGAAGGCAAAGTCAGACGCTGACCAGCCATCAACAGCGACAATCGACTGAGGCTCATCCACGGCGAACCGGCTGCCTGCCCTTTGATCTGCGCGTCGATCCGTTGTGCCTCCAGCAGCAACTGTGCCCAGCGTTGCGCCGAGTAGCGTTGCAGCGCCTTGCTCATCAGCGGTTTGCGTTTGTCCCAGACGGGCGGTCGGGCGGAACTGAATGCTTTATCCAGCGGTACGCCCTGAATGTATTGCAGTGACAGGTTAGCCAGCAGACGCAGTTCACGGGCCAGCGCCCAGAGAATCACCGGTGGTTCGACACCTTCACCGCGCAGCCCTTCCAGCATGCGCAGCGCGTGGGCCGCTTCGCCATTGAGGATGGCGTCGGTCAGGCCGAACACGTCGAAACGTGCACTGTCGGCCACGGCGGCCTGTACGGTTTCGACGGTGATCTGCCCACCTTCGGCCATCAATTTGAGCTTTTCGATTTCTTGTGCGGCGGCGAGCAAATTGCCTTCGACGCGGGCTGCAATCAGTTCAACCGCGTCCTGGCTGGCGGACAATCCGGCTTGAGACAGTCGCTGGCGAATCCAGCTGGGCAGCTGGTTTGCATCCACCGGCCAGATCTGCACGAACTGAGTCTGCTGACCTTCGACCAGCGCCTTGCCCCACTTGGTTTTTTGCGCGCTGCCGTCTAGCTTGGGCAGGCTGATCAGCAATATCGTGTCTTCGGCCGGGCGCGAGCAGTATTCGATAAACGCGGCGGCGCCTTTGTCGCCGGGTTTGCCAGACGGCAGGCGCAGTTCCAGCAGACGTTTTTCGGCAAACAACGACATGCTTGCCCCCGCCTGCAACAACGTGCCCCAGTCGAAACTGGCATCGGCGGCGAAGACCTGACGTTCGTCGAAGCCCTGTTGGCGCGCAGCCGCACGGATGGCATCGGCCGCTTCCTGGCACAGCAGCGGGTCATCGCCACTGATGATATAGACGGGCGCGAGCGCACCTTGCAGGTGTTTACCGAGTTGGGCGGGGGCAAGTTTCATAAGAGAGGGCCAACGGGGCGCCGGAGCGCCCCGAAAGTCTTACTGCTGCGGGATCTGGATGGGTGACTGGCGCGGAGTATTCGCTTCAGCCTTCTGTGCGGCTTCCAGCGCCTGGGCTTCGGCCTTGGCCTTGGCTTCGGCGGTCTGCTGCAATTGGTCCAGTTGCGTTGGGGTAATCTGTTGCAGGCGCAGGATCATGCGTTGAATCAGCTCGCGGCGACTTTCGTTGCGGGCGTCGCTGGCTTTCTGGTCCGAACCCAACAGGTTGTTGCCGTCGTGAACGTAGATCTTGCGCACTTCGATCTTGTCGCTCATCAGCGGCAGGTTCTGTGCCCCACGAATGTCGTAGCTCAATACGGTGACCGCTTCATATTCACCGGTACCACCGCCGCCTGTGTAGCTGAGGATGCGCTGGCTTTCTTGCTCATTGGTCAGCACCAGTTTGTAAGGTGCGCCGACGAAAACCTTCACGCCGCTGTTTTCCAGCGCCTTACGCAGTTGCACTACGGTTTCGCCGTAGGCATTGCGGGCGCTCAGGTCGAGTTCCTTGATCGCCAGTTCGGTGGTGCCGGTACCGCGCAGCTGGAAACCGCAGGCGCTCAACAGGACCGCCAGGCCCATCACCAGCAGATTGCGTTTGATCATTTTGTTGCTCCCCTTGAAACCATGGGCCGATGTTGCGGCCCGAAAGGTTTTATTCGGCACCGGGCATGGCCCCCGGCGCCTGATCCAATTAGCTGGCGACGATATTGACCAGTTTCCCGGGCACGACGATCACTTTGCGAATCGTCAGGCCGTCGACAAAGCGCAGTACGTTTTCGTTGACGCGGGCAGCGGCTTCGACTTCTTCACGTGTCGCGCTGGCCGGCATTTCGATCTGGCCGCGCAGTTTGCCGTTGACCTGGATCACCAGTGTCAGGCTGTCCTGCACCAGCGCGCTGTCGTCCAGCACCGGCCAGCCGGCGTCGATCACCGGGTCGGCGTGACCCAGTTGATGCCACAACTCGTGGCAGATGTGCGGGGTGATCGGAGCCAGCAGCAGCGTCACGGCTTCCAGACCTTCCTGAACCAGCGCGCGATCCTGTTCGGTGCCTTGCGCGGCTTTTTCCAGAACGTTCATCAGCGTCATCACCTGAGCGATGGCGGTGTTGAATTTGTGGTTCTGGCCGACGTCGTGGCTGGCCTGTTTGATGGCCAGGTGGATCGAGCGACGAATGGCTTTCTGCTCGTCGTTCAGGCCGGCGACGTCCAGCTTGCCCGGCAGGCCCTGGGTAACGTGGGCTTGAGCCAGACGCCAGACGCGCTTGAGGAAGCGGTGCGAACCTTCTACGCCGGAGTCGGACCATTCCGCGCTCATGTCGGGTGGCGAGGCAAACATCATGAACAGTCGGCAAGTGTCTGCGCCGAACTGGTCAATCATCGACTGTGGGTCGACGCCGTTGTTCTTGGACTTGGCCATCTTCTCGGTGCCACCGATTTCCACCGGCAGGCCGTCTGCGATCAGCTTGGCGCTGATAACCTTGGCCTTGCTGTCACGCTCAAGCTCCACGTCCGCCGGGTTGAACCAGGTATAGGCGCCATTGGCTTCGCGACGATAGTAAGTCTCGGCGATCACCATGCCTTGGGTCAGCAGGTTCTTGAACGGCTCGTTGGAGCTCACCAGGCCTTCGTCGCGCATCAGCTTGTGGAAGAAGCGCGCGTAGAGCAGGTGAAGAATTGCGTGTTCGATACCGCCAATGTACTGATCCACCGGCAACCAATGGTCCGCAGCGGATTTTTCCACCAGACCACCTTCATAGTGTGGCGAGGCGTAACGGGCGTAGTACCACGAGGACTCGACGAAGGTGTCCATGGTGTCGGTTTCACGCTTGGCAGGCTGACCGCATTTCGGGCAGCTGCACTCGTAGAACTCGGGCATGCGCGCCAGTGGCGAACCGGCACCATCGGGTACGACGTCTTCTGGCAGCACAACAGGCAGTTGGTCTTCTGGCACCGGCACATCACCGCAGGCATCGCAGTGGATGATCGGGATCGGGCAGCCCCAATAGCGCTGGCGGCTGATACCCCAGTCGCGCAGGCGGAACTGGGTGCGCGAGGCGCCCAGGTTTTTCTTGATCAGCGCGACTTCGATCGCATCGAAAGCGCCTGCGAAATCGAGACCGTCGAACTCGCCGGAATTGATCAGCGTACCGTGTTCGCCATAGGCGTCCTGCCAAGGTGCCGGGTTGGTGTCACCCGAACTGGTGCGCACCACGGACTTGATCGGCAGGTTGTACTTGGTGGCGAATTCGAAATCACGCTCGTCGTGAGCCGGGACAGCCATGACCGCGCCATCGCCGTAGTGCATCAGCACATAGTTGGCGACCCACACCGGCAGTTTTTCGCCGGTCAGCGGGTGCTCGACAAACAACGAGGTCGGCAGGCCTTTTTTCTCTTGAGTGGCGACGTCGGCTTCAGCGACGCTGCCGCCCTTGCATTCAGCGATGAACGCTTGCAGCTCAGGATTGTTCTGCGCGGCCAGGGTGGCCAGGTGGTGTTCGGCGGCCACGGCAACGTAGGTGGCGCCCATCAGGGTGTCCGGACGGGTGGTGAACACTTTGAGCGCGCCGGTTTCGCCGATGGAATCGACGTTGTACGGGAACTGCACTTCCATGCCACGGGACTTGCCGATCCAGTTGCGCTGCATGGTCTTGACCTGTTCAGGCCAGCCAGTCAGCTCGTCGAGGCTCTCCAGCAGCTCATCCGCGTAAGCGGTGATCTTGAAGTAGTACATCGGGATTTCGCGCTTCTCGATCAGCGCGCCGGAACGCCAGCCGCGACCGTCGATCACTTGTTCGTTGGCCAGAACGGTCTGGTCGACCGGGTCCCAGTTCACGGTGCCGCTTTTTTTGTAGATCACGCCTTTTTCGAACAGGCGGGTGAACAGCCATTGTTCCCAGCGGTAGTAATCCGGCTTGCAGGTGGTCACTTCACGCGACCAGTCCACCGCCAGGCCCAGGCTGCGCAGCTGGGATTTCATGTAGGCGATATTTTCGTAGGTCCACTTGGCGGGTGCTACGTTGTTCTTCATCGCGGCGTTTTCCGCCGGCATGCCGAAGGCGTCCCAACCCATGGGTTGCAGAACGTTCTTGCCTTGCATGCGCTGATAGCGGGAGATCACGTCGCCAATGGTGTAGTTACGCACGTGCCCCATGTGTAGCTTGCCGCTGGGGTAAGGGAACATCGACAGGCAATAGAATGTCTCCTTGCCTGGCTGTTCACTGACTTCAAAGGACTTTTGCTCATCCCAGAATGACTGGGCGGCGGCTTCGATTTCACGGGGCTGATATTGTTCGTGCATGGCTACTTTTGAACTGAATAGGGGTGGCCTAATCCTCTTCAATGCAACGCTGGACGGTGATCACGCCAAATCGGCGTTTCGGTGCCCATACGAGCTGGAAGTGGAGTTACAGGAAGCGCCGTAGCATACATGACCGCACTCTACCGAGGGAAACCCTGATTACTGTCGCGCGTCTTGTAAAAATGGCTGCGAGGGCCGTTGGTCGCAGCGCTCAGCCGGTTTGTTCATGGAAGCTAAGCTCTAAAAGGGGAGCGAGTCATATCTTCAATGAGGTGAGGGATGGTTGAGTCACAGCACAAAGCCACAAAACCGGAGCTGTACGAAAGACTGATTGATCGTCTGGGAATGGCTCTGGATGCTGCAAAAACTGCTGGTCGGCTACGCGATGAGCGTCCCCTTGAGCTGGAACTGCGTGGCCTCAGTCCCGCAGAGTTTGAATTGGTCAAAGCCTATCTGGATCGCAGTGAACGTGAAACACGTGGATGCTTGTCAGCAGCAGTGCAGCAACTCGACGCACCACGTTCGGCCAAAATCATCTGGCTCAAGGATAAAGTGCCTGGCAGGGAAGCGGTAAAGGTCCGGTCTCTGCAATTCAAGTAGGGGCGTTAGAACTATTGGCCCTTCATTTGACACATTCCATAGCGTAGTCCTTCCGTATTTGTTGTCGCTTTGCGTCAACCCACTTAGGCTTCGGGCATCTCTGGAGATGCTCGATGCCTTTTAGATATTTTGTGAAACAACTTCTGTTGCCTCCCGGCCTTCTCTTGCTGTTGTTGGTGCTTGCGTGGTGGTTGCGCCGCTCAAGGCCAAGACTTGCGGGTGTGTGCTTTGTTTTGGGTTGCGGGGGCTTCTGGCTGATGAGTTTGCCCGTGGTGGTGCAGTGGAGTGCTAAAGCGCTTGAGCGCGAACCGCCGCTGGCACGCGACGAGTGGGCGACGCTGGGGCAGCGCGCGGACGCTATCGTGGTGCTGGGTTCCGGGCGTGAACGCGGCGACCCGGCCTGGGGCGCCGACCAGCCGACTGGCGTGGGGCTGGAGCGCGAGCGTTATGCAGCGCGTCTGGCCAAGGCTTCCGGTTTGCCAGTTCTGACCAGCGGAGGCTTGCATTACGGTAAGCCACCCACCGAAGCGAAGTTGATGGCGGACTCGCTACTCGATGATTTTGGTGTGACGGTGCGCTGGCAGGAAGGGCGCAGCCGCACGACGTGGGAGAACGCGCAGTTCAGTGCCGAGGTGTTATTGCCTCAGGGCGTCAAGCGGGTGGTGGTCGTGACTCAGGCCTGGCATATGCCGCGGTCTGTCTGGAGTTTCCAGAAGGCAGGATTTGAAGTGGTGCCCGCGCCGGTAGGTTTTTTAGGCGTGGACAATGCCCGACCGCTGGGCGGCTGGATGCCGGAATTCAAGTCGTTATGGCAATCTGGGCAATTGCTGAATGAAGCGGTGGGGCAGATCGGGTATTCGCTTTTCTATCGGTGAAGATGATCGTTCCCACGCTCCGCGTGGGAATGCCGCCATGGACGCTCTGCGTCCGCTTCTGATGCTGTGACGCAGAGCGTCACGGGATGCATTCCCACGCAGAGCGTGGGAACGATCTTGCTTAAACGGTCTTGGCCATCCGGCTGGCAATCAACGCCCAGCCAAACAACAGCATGCAAACAATGATCAGCGGCCACGAACGCCATTGCAGGTACGGCGTCAGGTTGTGCATCGGCACCACTTCGCCGTACAGGACGCCGCGCTCAAACTGCGGGATCTGCGCGGTAATCTGGCCAAACGGGTTAATCAGCCCGGACACGCCATTGTTGGTCGCACGGATCATCCAGCGGCCCGCCTCAAGCGCGCGCATCTGCGCCATCTGCAAATGTTGCAGTGGGCCGATGGAGGTGCCGAACCAGGTGTCGTTGCTGATGGTCAGCAGCAAGTCGCTACGGGCCGCGAGGCTGGCGGCGAATTCCGGGTAGACCACTTCGTAGCAGATGAATGGAGCAATCTGATAACCCTTGGCTTGCAGCATCGGCTGGTCGGCTGGCCCGCGCGCGAAGTCGGACATGGGCAGGTCGAAGAACGCGATCAGCCCGCGCAGCACATCCTGCAACGGCACGTATTCACCAAACGGCACCAGTTTCTGCTTGAGGTAGGTGCCATCGCCTTCTCCGACAACAGTAATGCCGTTGAAGAAGCGTTTCTCGTGACGCACTTCCTGACGGATCGGTATGCCGGTAATCAGTGCCGAATTACGCTGGGCGGTGAAGTTACCCATCATGTTCAGGTAGCTCTCGGCGGACTCCTTGAGTACCGGTACGGCGGTTTCCGGCCAGATCAACAGGTCGGCGCGTTTGGAACGCAAGCTCATGTCACGGTACAGCGCCAATTGCGCATTGAGCTGCGCCGGGTCCCACTTCATGCTTTGTTCGATGTTGCCTTGAATTGCTGCGACGCTTAGCGGTGGACCCGCCGGGCTGGTCCAGGCGTGTTCTTTGAGTGCCATGCCGACCAACCATGGTCCGATCAACAGCACCGTACCTGCCGCGATAAACCCTTTACGCCCGGTGCGCACCAGACGCAGCGCGTTGTAGATCAGCGCGGCCGTCAGGGCCAGGGTGAAGGAAATCAGCCACATCCCGCCCACGGGCGCGAGTCCGGCCAATGGGCCATCAAGCTGGCTGTAACCGGAATACAACCATGGGAAACCGGTGAGGAACCAGCCGCGAAACGCTTCCTGAGCGACCCACAACGCCGCAAATGCCAAGGCATCCGCCAGCGGTGCTTCATTACGGCGCAACCAGCGCGCCCAAATCCAGGCCGGCAGGGCAAAGAACCAGGCAATTGCGGCCGTGAAGATCAGCATCAGGAAACCGGCCAGCAGCACCGAAGCACCGCCGAAATGGTGAATGCTGTAGTAGATCCAGCTCGTGCCGGCGCCAAACAGACCAAAACCGAAACACCAGCCACGGCCCAAGGCCTGACGAGGGTTCAGCTCGCGTAAACCGGCGTAAAAGAAACCGACCGCCAGCAACGCCAACGGCCAGATATCGAACGGCGCCAGGGCCAGGGTGGTGATTGCACCGGCCGCCACGGCCAGCAGGTTACCGGGCCAGCCGGGGCGGGTCATACGATGCATTTCAATCCTTAGAATTACCGGGCAATAGGCGTCAGGCGAAGCAAGTGAATTCGCCGGCTGTCGGCGTTCAGGATGCGGAAACGATAAGGGCCGATTTCAGTGATTTCGTTGCGTTTTGGCAAATGCCCGAACGCGCTCATCACCAGGCCGCCGACGGTATCAAACTCATCGTCGGAAAATTCGCTGTCGAAGAACTCGTTGAAGTTTTCGATCGGCGTCAACGCCTTGATCAGGAAGTCACCGCTGGGCAGCGGCTTGATGTAGCTGTCTTCTTCGACGTCGTGTTCGTCTTCGATATCGCCGACGATTTGCTCCAGCACGTCTTCAATGGTCACCAGCCCAGCCACACCGCCGTACTCGTCAATGACGATGGCCATGTGGTTGTGGTTGGCGCGAAACTCGCGCAGCAACACATTCAGGCGCTTGGACTCGGGCACGAAGGTGGCCGGGCGCAGCAGGTCCTTGATGTTGAAACGGTCGCCATTCTCCTTGAGGATCAACGGCAGCAAGTCCTTGGCCAGCAACACGCCCATCACGTCATCGTGGCTTTCGCCGATCACCGGGTAGCGGGAGTGGGCCGAATCAACGACGGCAGGCAGGAACTCGCGAGGGCTCTGGGTCGCCTTGATGCTGACCATTTGCGAGCGAGGGACCATGATGTCCCGTACTTGCAGGTCCGCAACCTGGATGGCGCCTTCGACGATGGCCAGCGCTTCGCTGTCCAACAGTTTGTTCTGGTGTGCGTCGCGCAGGAGCTCCAGCAGCTCCTGGCGGTTTTTCGGCTCGTGGGCAAAAGCCTGGGTGAGCTTACCCAGCCAGGACTTCTGCCCGTTGCTCGATCGATCTTCGCTCATAGCGATTACTCTGAATCCTTTGTTGTAACAATAGGGGGTGTTTCTGTTTCGTCGTCCGCGTACGGGTCCGGATAGCCCAATTCAGCAAGCAACGTTCGTTCCAGTGCTTCCATCTCTTCGGCTTCGTCGTCATCTATATGGTCGTAACCCAGTAGATGCAAGCAGCCGTGAATGACCAGATGTGCCCAATGGGCCTTCAGTGCCTTGCCTTGCTCAGCGGCTTCGCGCTCCACCACGGCCACGCAGATCACCAGATCGCCCAATAACGGGATATCCAGAAACTCATCGGGCACATCGGCGGGGAACGATAGAACGTTAGTGGCGTAATCTTTTTGCCGCCAGGTGTGATTCAGTTCGCGGCCTTCTTCTTCGTCGACCAGACGAATGGTCATCTCCGAATCGGCTGTGCGCTGGCGCAGGGCCAGTTCGCACCATTGGCGGAACTCGGCTTCGCTGGGGGCGGGCGCTTGTGTAGCCAGTTGAAGATCAAGCTCAAGCATCGCGGCGGTGGTCCTTGGGGGCTTCTTCGGCCACGCGGTTCTCGAAGCGCTCGTAAGCTTCGACGATGCGTTGCACCAGTGGATGGCGCACGACGTCCTTGGGCATGAAATGGGTGAAGCTGATACCCGGCACGTCTTTGAGCACCTCGATCACATGGTGCAGCCCGGATTTGGTGCCTTTCGGCAGGTCGACCTGGGTGATATCACCGGTGATGACCGCTGTGGAGCCAAAGCCGATACGGGTCAGGAACATCTTCATCTGCTCGACGGTGGTGTTCTGGCTTTCGTCGAGGATGATGAAGCTGTTGTTCAGCGTGCGACCGCGCATGTAAGCCAGTGGCGCAACTTCGATGACCTGGCGCTCGATCAGCTTGGCGACGTGTTCGAAGCCGAGCATTTCGTAGAGGGCGTCATAGAGCGGTCGCAGGTATGGGTCGATTTTCTGCGACAAGTCGCCGGGCAGGAAGCCGAGTTTCTCGCCTGCTTCAACCGCCGGGCGAACCAGCAGGATGCGGCGAATCTGCTCGCGCTCCAGCGCGTCTACCGCGCAGGCAACGGCCAGATAGGTCTTGCCAGTACCGGCAGGGCCGATGCCGAAGTTGATGTCGTTGCCGAGAATTTCCTTCACGTAACGCAGTTGATTCAAGCCGCGAGGGCGAATCATGCCTTTTTTGGTGCGCAGCGCTACGGAGGGTTCGGACGGCGATACGTTGTCCAGCTCTTCGACGGCCGATTCCTGCAGGAACAGGTGAACCATGTCCGGCGAAAGCTCGGTACCTTTGGTTTCCCGGTACAGGCGGCGCAGGAGGTTTTCTGCGGAGGTGGTGTGTTTGGGTTCGCCGATCAATTCGAACTGGTTTCCGCGGTTGCGGATCTCGATGGTCAGGCGCTGTTCGATCAAGCGCAAATGCTCGTCGAATTGCCCGCACAGATTGGCGAAGCGGCGAGCCTCAAAGGGCTCGAGGATGAAACGATGTGGTTCTATGGGTGCGTTCAAGGTCGTATTTAGCCGCCCTGGGGCAATTAAGATGAAATCAAGGATAACGCCACTGGGCTGGGTGCGAAAGCTCTTAAATGGATGAACCTGCTCTCGAGAACAAAGCAGCTTCACTGTGGGAGCTGGCCTTGCCAGCGATGAGGGACTCACATCCAAAAGAGATGTTGCCTGTTATACCGCTATCGCAGGCAAGCCAGCTCCCACATTTGATCCCTATTGAATTGAAATTGGTGTTACTGGATCAGCGAGCCCCGCAGCGAGTGCGGTTGTGCGGCGTCGATGTGCACGTCGGCGAACTGCCCGATCAGGGTCGGATTGTCGCAACGGAAGTTGACGATACGGTTGTTCTCGGTCCGGCCTTGCAGTTCGCCGGGGTCTTTTTTCGAATAATCGGTGACCAGAATCCGCTGGATCGACCCGACCATTTGTCGGCTGATCTCGAAACCCTGCTGGTTCAGGCGATGTTGCAGGGCGTTCAGGCGCTCTTTTTTCAGCTCTTCAGGTGTTTCGTCGGCCAGGTCGGCAGCCGGAGTGCCCGGGCGCTGGCTGTAGACAAACGAATAGGAAAAGTCGAAACCGACGTCTTCGATCAACTTCATGGTTTGCTCGAAGTCTTTTTCGGTTTCGCCCGGGAAGCCGACGATAAAGTCCGAACTGATGCAGATGCCCGGCACGGCGGCCCGCAGTTTTCGCAGTTTGGATTTGTATTCCAGCGCCGTGTGGTTGCGTTTCATCGCCGAGAGAATCCGGTCTGAACCCGATTGCACGGGCAGGTGCAGGTGTTTCACCAGTTCCGGCACGTCGGCGTGGGCCTGGATCAGACTGTCGGAGAACTCCAGCGGGTGCGACGTGGTGTAGCGAATCCGGTCGATGCCATCGACAGCCGCCACAACGCGGATCAGTTCGGCCAGATCAGCCAGGCGCCCGTCGTGAGTCGTGCCGCGATAACCGTTGACGTTCTGACCCAGCAGCGTCACTTCACGCACGCCGTTTTCAGCCAGGTGAATGATCTCGGCAATCACGTCGTCGAACGGGCGGCTGACTTCTTCGCCGCGGGTGTACGGCACCACGCAGAACGTGCAGTACTTGCTGCAACCTTCCATGACCGACACGTAGGCGCTCGGGCCATCGATACGTGGCTCGGGCAAATGGTCGAATTTTTCGATTTCCGGGAAGGAAACATCGACTTGCGGCAATTTGGTGGCGCGTGCGGCGTCGATCATTTCCGGCAGGCGGTGCAGGGTTTGAGGGCCGAAGACCACGTCCACGTATGGCGCGCGATCACGAATGGCGGCGCCTTCCTGACTGGCCACGCAACCGCCGACGGCGATCACCATGTCCGGGTTGGCGAGTTTCAGTTCGCGCCAGCGGCCGAGCTGGGAGTACACCCGGTCCTGGGCGCGCTCGCGAATGGAGCAGGTGTTGAGCAGGATCACGTCGGCATCTTCAGCGCGAGCGGTGACTTCCAGGGCCTGGTGTTCACCCAGCAAGTCGACCATGCGCGAGCTGTCGTACTCGTTCATCTGGCAACCGTGGGTTTCGATGTAAAGCTTCTTGGCCATGGATACAGTCATCACGTGATTCAAAGAACCGCGCATTATAGGGAACATGTTCCAAGGTTCCTACCATTGTGCGTCCGGCGGCTATGCTATAGTTCGCGCCCTCATTTTTATCCCCAAATGTGTTGCTCGCCCACCATGACCAAACGTGAAGCTCCAATCTACAAGGTGATTTTCCTCAACCAGGGCCAGGTGTACGAAATGTATGCCAAGCAGATCTATCAAAGTGATCTGTGGGGCTTTCTGGAAGTGGAAGAGTTCGTCTTTGGCGAGCGCACGCAAGTGGTCGTCGATCCGAGCGAAGAAAAGCTCAAGGCTCAGTTTGAAGGCGTGGTACGCAGTTTTGTGCCGATGCATTCGATTGTGCGCATCGACGAGGTAGAGCGTCTGGGCACACCGAAAATCAGCGAAGCCCGTGGCGCGGTCGGCAATGTCATGCCGTTTCCGATGCCGATGCCTGAGAAGTAGGCCTCAAGACCGAGTCGCCCCATTCGCGAGCAGGCTCGCTCCCACAGAATCTCTAGTGTTAACAAATGTTGTGTTCACAGGAGATCAACTGTGGGAGCGGGCTTGCTCGCGAAGGGGCCAGTCAGATCAATACAGAAATCAGGGCAGTGGCGAAAACGGCGTTCGCCCATCCGCGCTCTGCAATTCCATCAGGTATTTACGAAAGATTTGTCCCAGCACTTGAGTCGCCACTTCAAGTTCTTCGCGCGGCATTTTCTCGGCCACTTCATCCGCCGTGTCCAGCGCATCTTCCGCGCCATTGACCGCCGCCATCTTCAGCACGATGTACGCCTGAATGTTGTTGGCCGGTACGCCTTCGCCGTGGAAGAACATGGTGCCCAGTTTGAATTGCGCCTGCGCGTGGCCTTGCAGGGAGGCTTTTTCGAAATAGCTGAGGGCTTTATTGAGGTCGCGCGGCGTGTTTTTGCCGTTGTAGTAGAACTCACCCAACTCGTATTGCGCTTGCGCATCCCCTTCATCCGACGCTTTCTGGCAGGCGGCGAGCGCTTGCGTCAGGTCTTGCGGCTGAGTATTGAGGGTGCAGCGACCCATCGCTGGGATTAACAACGAGTTGCCGCCTGCTTGTGCGAGCGCGAGCAGGGGCTGAAGGAGCAACAGGCAGCCCATTGAAAGGGCGCGGCCGGTGCGGTTCATGAGAATCGACTTACCTCTGAAGGGCGCGCGGACCCATCGAGGGATCCAATAAGCGCGCATTATGAAATAAGCAGGGCCAACCTTACAAAGTCTTTACTCGTTTTTCTGCTGCGCGGGGAATATATCGCCCAATTTGCGGGAGATTATTAGCAGTAGCGTAGGAAGAACGGTGCGAATGTAGGTAAAAGCTGACGCTGGCAGTCGCCAACGTCAGCGGCAGAGCGTTATTTCAATGCGGCGAATGCGCGCTCGGCGGCATCCAGCGTCAGTTTCAACTCGGCCTCGCCGTGGGCGATTGAGGTGAAGCCGGCTTCGAAAGCGCTCGGCGCCAGGTACACCCCGCCTTCGAGCATCAAGTGGAAGAAGCGACCGAACAGGGCCGCGTCGCTGGCCATCACGTCATCGAAGGTGACGATGTCGTCAGCGCCACTGAAGTACAGGCCAAACATGCCGCCCGCCTGCGTGGTCACGAACGGAATGCCTGCGGCATCGGCGCGCTGTTGCAGGCCGTCGAGCAGGCGGCTGGTGTAGTCGCTAAGCTCGGCATGGAAGCCCGGACGGCTGATCAGGCGCAGGGTGGTCAGGCCGGCGGCCATGGCCAGAGGATTACCCGACAACGTGCCCGCCTGGTACACCGGACCCAGTGGCGCGATGTGCGACATGATTTCGCGCTTGCCGCCGAAGCAGCCGACCGGCATGCCGCCGCCGATGATCTTGCCGAAGGTGCTCAGGTCCGGCGTAACGCCGAAGTGCGCTTGTGCACCGCCGAGGGCGACGCGGAAACCGGTCATCACTTCGTCGAAGATCAGCACCACGCCGTGCTTGTCGCACAGGGTCCGCAGGCCTTCGAGGAAGCCCGGCGCCGGTGGTACGCAGTTCATGTTGCCGGCAACCGGCTCAACGATGATGCACGCTACGTCACGGCCGACTTCGGCGAGCATGGTTTCCACCGCGTCGATGTCGTTGAACGGCAGGGTCAGGGTGTGTTTGGCGAAGTCCGCCGGCACGCCGGCCGAGCTCGGTACGCCTTGGGTCAATGCGCCGGAACCGGCCTTGACCAGCAGGCTGTCGGAGTGACCGTGGTAGCAGCCTTCGAACTTGATGATGTTGTCGCGGCCGGTGAAGCCACGGGCCAGGCGGATCGCGCTCATGGTTGCTTCAGTGCCGGAGCTGACCATGCGCACCATTTCCATTGATGGCACGATCGAGCAGACCAGGTCGGCCATCTCGGTTTCCATCGCGGTCGGGGCGCCGTAGGACAAACCGTGTTCCAGCTGTTTACGCACCGCGTCCAGCACGTCCGGATGGCTGTGGCCGAGGATCATCGGGCCCCAGGAACCTACGTAGTCGACATAACGCTTGTCGTCTTCGTCGGTGACGTAAGCGCCTTCGGCATGTTTGAAAAACAGCGGGGTACCACCCACGCTTTTGAACGCGCGAACAGGCGAGTTCACGCCACCGGGAATGTGTTTCTGGGCATTGGCAAACAGGGTTTCGGAACGAGACATGGTCGGGCTCTCAAATCAGATTTTAAGCTACTTAAAAAGCAGTTCGTTAAAGGCGCGGGCGCGGCGTGTCACTTCACCAGGGCTCTCGGCGCCAAACAGACCGTGGACGACCGCCAGCAGATCTGCCCCGTGGGCCACCAGTGGCGCGGCGTTCTCCAGGGTGATGCCACCAATCGCGCAGATCGGCAGGTGCAGTGTGCGGCGGGCCTGATCGAGCAGTTCGAGGCTGCACGTGGGGGCGCCGGGTTTGGTGTTGGAATTGAAGAAGCGGCCGAAGGCGACATAACTGGCGCCTTCCTTCGCGGCTTGTTCGGCGAGTTCGAGCTGCGCGTGGCAGGTCGAGCCGATGATGGCTTTGGAGCCGAGCAGAGCGCGGGTCGGCGACAGCGGACCATCGGTCTGGCCCAGGTGCACACCGACGTTCAGGCGTGCGGCCAGTTCGGCATCGTCATTGATGATCAGCTGGGTCTTATAGCGGTTGCACAGATCGCGCAAGGCTTCGGCCTCACGCAGGCGGCGGGCCTCGTCGGTGCTTTTGTCGCGGTACTGCAGCAGGGTGACGCCGCCTTCCAGCGCCGCCTCCACGTACTCAAGCAGTTTACCGGCCAGCAACTGGCGGTCGGTAATAGCGTACAGGCCACGTAGTTTCATCGAGCAAGCCTCACCGCATGACTAATTAGAAGTTACGAACAGAAATCCAGCGGCAGACGGCGCGGCACGAACTGGCCTTTGCCCAATTGCTCCGCGTCACGCAGGGTTCGCCATGTGTAGTTAAGCGCGGTCTGCACGGCACTGGCGAGGTTTTCACCCTGGGCCAGACGACCGGCCAGGGCGCTGGCCAGTGTGCAACCCGAACCGTGATAACTGCCGGGCAAGCGCTGGCAGGTAAAGGTTTCGCGGAGGCCGTCGCGGCTGTACAGGCGATTGTGGATTTCGTGTTCGTCGCCATGGCCACCGGTGATCAGCAGGTGTTTGACGAATGGCAGCAGTTTTTCGGCGCACTCGTCAGCGGTGCCTTCGGGCAGTTCGGCGAGGATGCGCGCTTCAGGCAAGTTAGGGGTGGCAATGATGGACAGTGGCAGCAGGCGTTCGCGCATGGCATAGCCGACTTCATCCTTGCCCAGTCGTCCACCACCACCGGCACGTAGCACCGGATCGCAGACCACTGGCAGGTGCGGGTGCGCCGAGAGCAGTTCGACTACCGTGTCGACCATCTCCAGGGAACCGAGCATGCCCAGTTTGACCGCGGCGACTTCGGAGTCGTTGAGTACGGCATTGGCCTGGGCCAACACCCACTCACGATCGAGGACGCGAAAGTCAGTGACGTTGACCGTGTCTTGCACGGTCAGGGCGGTAACGGTCGGGGCCGCATGACAACCCTGAGCGAGCAGGGCTTCGATATCTGCCTGCAAGCCGGCGCCACCACTTGGGTCGTGGCCGGAGAGACAGAGGACAACGGGGCGAGAGCTGTAGATATTCATGGTGCGCGAGCTTATCACCAGTCGACCAGCGAGTCATGAGACGGACTTGTAGCAGCTGGCGAAGCCTGCGTTCGGTTGCGAAGCAGCCGCAAGTTCAGACAACGCGGTAACTCAGACAGATCGCGCATTCAGGTTTTACGACTGCTACGCAGCCGAACGCAGGCTTCGCCAGCTGCTACAGGAATGTGCAAAACGGCCGATGCATTGTTTATAACTTGATCAAACAAGCTGGCTTTTCACTATTTATGTTGCTGTAACGCCTGTCCTAGAGCCTTTTGTGTAAATCTTTCAATGGTGTTCATTGGCCATCAACGGCTATGCTAGAGTGGATCCAAACCAATAACAGGTAATGCCGGTTTTACGTCTACTCAAAAGGAATGAGGGGCTTCCTGAGATAACCGGACAGGCCACGCTGGGGCTTAAATGCGCTATTTGCTGATATTGCTGCTTTGCTTGCCCCTCATGGCGAGCGCCGTCGAGTTCGACGAGTTCACTCAAAGCCTGCCTTTGGGCCGAAGCCTGCAAGTGTACGAAGACGCGGGTGGTCAGGCGACCATCGCCGATGTCCGTGCGCAAGCCGCGGCCGGTAACTTCAAGACCCACGACAAAGCGACGCTCAACGCCGGTTATTCGCGTTCGGTGTTCTGGCTGAAAATCGACCTGCTCTACCGCCCGACCAACCCGCAAGCACAACGCACCTGGCTGCTCGAACTGGCCTATCCGCCCCTTGATCACCTTGATCTGTTTTTGCCCGATGCTGCCGGCAGCTATCAATTGGTGCGGCAGACCGGCGATGCATTGCCGTTTTCCACGCGCGAGATCCGCCAGAACAACTACTTGTTCGATTTGAAATTCACGCCTGACCAGGTACAAACGGTGTATCTGCGCCTGCAAAGTGAAGGCTCGATCCAGGCGCCGGTCACCTTGTGGTCAAGCACCGCTTTTCTCGAAGAACAGCCAGTCCGGCTTTATGTGTTGGGGCTGATCTATGGTGTGTTGTTGGGGATGCTGGTTTACAACCTGTTCATCTACCTCAGCGTGCGTGACACCAGCTACCTCTATTACATTTTCTATATCGCCTCGTTCGGGTTGTATCAGCTGTCGGTCAACGGCGCGGCTGTGGAATATTTCTGGCCTGACAATCCGTGGTGGGCCAACGCCGCCACACCATTCTTCATCGGTTGCGCCGGGCTGTTTGGCAGCCAGTTCGCCCGTAGCTTCTTGCAGACAGGTTCTTACGGGCGCTGGCTCGATCGTATGCTGCTGGCATTGATTGCATTCAGCGCAATGGTGATCGGGCTGTCATTGATGGCCAGTTACGCCCTGGCCTTGCGACTGGCCACTGCCCTGGCCTTGACCTTCACGGTGGTGATTTTCGCCGCCGGGTTGTGTGCCTGGTTGCGTGGCTTGCGTGTGGCGCGGTATTTCATCATTGCCTGGTCGGCGTTTTTGCTCGGTGGCGTCGTCAATACGCTGATGGTGCTGGGTTACCTGCCGAACGTGTTCCTGACCATGTATTCGAGCCAGATCGGCTCAGCGATCGAAGTGGCGTTGTTGTCGCTGGCCCTGGCTGACCGAATCAACGCCATGCGCGAGCAGCAAGCGCAAACGCTGTTTGATGCGGGTCAAAAACTCGAAGTGCTGAACCAGCAACTGGCTCACGGTAACAAGCTCAAAGATGAATTCCTCGCCACCCTGACCCACGAATTGCGCACCCCGATGAACGGTGTGATCGGTTCGCTGGAGTTGATGCAGACCGTCGAGATGGATCCTGAGCTGGAGCAATACCAGCAAACCGCCGCCGGTTCCGCGCGGGACATGATGCGCATGGTCAACGGCATCCTGACCCTGACCGAATTGCAGGCTGGCACGCTCAAGGTTTCCCCTGCAGCGTTCAGCTTGCGGGGCGTGGTCGATGCCTTGCGCGCGCAGTTCGAGGTCAACGCATCGAGCAAGTCGCTGGACTTCAAAGTCGACGTAGCCTCGGGACTGCCGGATCGCTTGCACGGTGACAGCACCAAACTGACGCAATGCCTGGAATGCCTGTTGGATAACGCGATCAAGTTCACCCGAGTCGGCGGCTTGGCGCTACGGGTGACGGGCAAGCCGGTGGAAAACGGTCGGTTGTCTTTGTCGTTTGCGGTGATCGACACGGGTATCGGCTTCACCGATCTGGGGGAGGCGACGATGTATCAGCGCTTCTTCCAGCTCGACGGTTCAATGACTCGCGAATACGGCGGTCTGGGCGTGGGGCTGGCGATTTGTCGGCAACTCGTCGAACTGCTCGGTGGGCGCTTGACGCACCGCTCCGAGCCGGGCAGCGGCAGCCGCTTCCAGCTAGATGTCGACTTTGATTTGCCGGTGGTAGAGCGACCGCCTGTACCGTTGATGAGCGGCGATTTTGGGCGTTTGCGCTTACCGCAGGATTGCAGCGTGTTGTTGGTGGATGACAACAGCGTCAACCAGTTAGTGATGCGCGGCATGTTGCTCAAGCTCGGGTTCCGGGCGCGTTCCGCCGACAACGGCTTGAGCGCGGTCGATCAGTTGCAGCGTGAAACCTTTGATGCGGTGCTGGTCGATGGTCAGTTGCCGCCTCAAGACGGCCTCTCCCTGTGCTGCCAGATCCGCGCCTTGCCAGGTTGCGCCGACTTGCCGGTGTTCGTGGTGGCTCTGAGTGTGGATCGTGAACGCTGCCCGACCGGTGACTTGATTGATTACCTGAACAAACCGGTGAAATTCGAAGATTTGCAGGCCGCGCTCTATCGTCGGGTGTTGTGCCCAGGGTAGGGCGAAAGCGCCGACAGTTCGGCGGATATGCCACTTTGTTCAACCTCGGGGCAGTGCTTAACTGACTTCCTTGGCTGACCCAAAGGAGCCCTCGTCATGAACCTGCATCAGTTCGCCGAAACCCACGAAGTCACCAACCAGCCTCCGTCGCTGGACGGCACCAACCTGTATCGCATCGACTTGCCATTGCAGGAATGGTCGCGGCGGTTCGGGGCTGGTTGGGCCGAGTCGCGGATCGACGCGTACGGCGCACTGGCGGGCGGGCCCTTGATGGAAGCCGGGTTTCTGGCCAACCAGAACAAACCGGTATTCGTTAGCCATGACCGTTATGGTCATCGCATTGATCTGGTGGAGTTCCACCCGGCCTATCACAAATTGATGAGCACAGCGGTCGAGCACGGGCTGACTTCGTTGCCTTGGGCGCATCCGCAGTCGGGCGCGCATGTGGCCCGCGCGTCCATGAGTTATCTGCATAGCCAGGCCGAAGCCGGCAGCGGTTGCCCATTGACCATGACGTTCGCCAGCGTTCCGGCGATGCGCCTGCAACCGGATCTGGCCGAGCAATGGCTGCCGAAAATCCTTTCTACCGAATACGACCCGCGTAACGTCGGCATGGCGCACAAGGCCGGTGTGACCATCGGCATGGCCATGACCGAGAAGCAGGGCGGCACCGACGTGCGTGCCAACACCACCAAGGCGTATCCGGTCGGCGCCAGCGGTCCGGGACAGGCCTATGAACTGGTCGGCCACAAGTGGTTCTGCTCGGCACCGATGTGCGATGCCTTTCTGACCCTGGCGCAGACTGACAAGGGGTTGACCTGTTTCCTGCTGCCGCGCCATCGCCCCGATGACACGCGCAATCAGTTCTACATCCAGCGCCTGAAAAACAAACTGGGTAATTGTTCCAACGCCTCCAGCGAAGTGGAATTTCGTGGTGCGCTGGCGTGGATGGTTGGCGAAGAAGGGCGGGGCGTGCCAACCATCATCGAAATGGTCGCCATGACCCGCTTCGATTGCATGGTCGGCTCCAGTGCATTGATGCGCCAGGCCCTGACCCAGGCCAGTCATCACTGCGCTCACCGCGGCGTCGGCGGCAAGTTGCTCAGCGCACAGCCGTTGATGCAAAACGTGCTCGCCGATCTGGCGCTGGAAAGCGAAGCCGCCCTGGCCTTGAGCCTGCGCATGGGCAAGGCGCTGGATCATCTGGACGACAGCCAGGAAGCGAAATTCGCCCGACTGGTGACGGCCGTGGGCAAATACTGGATCTGCAAACGCGCCCCCGCGATGATCAACGAAGCCGCCGAATGCATGGGCGGCGCCGGGTACGTCGAAGAAAGCATCCTGCCGCGCCTGTACCGTGAGGCGCCGGTCAATTCGACGTGGGAAGGTTCCGGCAACGTGCAGTGCCTGGATGTGCTGCGGGCGCTGTCGAAAGAGCCAGGAGTACTCGACGTGCTATTCAGCGAGTTGGGCGATGGCCATGGTGACAAACGCCTGGCCGCCCATATCAGCCAGTTGCAGGCGGCGTTCAAGGACACCAGCGACATTCAGTACCGCGCGCGGCAGTTGACCGAAGACATTGCGTTGGGGCTTCAGGCGAAGCTATTGCTGGAGGCGGGGAATGCGGCGGTCAGTGATGCGTTTATCACCAGTCGACTGGGATCAGCGGGGCGGGTGTATGGCGCGTTGCCGCGTGGGCTGGATGTGGAAGCGATTGTCACCCGGTCGACTCCACTTATGTGAGCGACTCCGGATCCCTGTGGGAGCGAGCAGGCTCGCTCCCACATTGGATCCGCGCTGGACTTGGCATTTGTGTAGCCGCCACTGTTCCCGTGAAGCGACGATGCAGGCAAGATGAAGGTCTGCAAGTCAGAACACAGGATGCTGATCGTGACCGAAGCTTTTATTGTCGTTCAAACCGCCGAGCAAGCCGTGGACCAGCTTGCGCACTTGCACAATCGTGCAACCACCGCGCTGAATCAGGCGCTCAAGCGTTACCTCAAGGATCGTGTCGAGCCGGACGCCGAGCAGCGTGCGATGTTTCGTTATCCCGAACTGCGCCTGACCTATCACTGCCAGGGCGAAGTCCCGCAGACCACGCGCGCCTACGCCAAGGTTCAACTGCCGGGGACCTACAGTGTCACCGTCACCCATCCGGCCGCTTTCCGTAAATACCTGCTGGAACAACTCGTGCCGTTGATGCACGACTTCACCGTGACCGTCGAAGTCGGCATCAGTCAGCAAAACATTCCTTATCCGTATGTGGTCGAGCAGGGCGATGAACTGGCCGGCTCCGGTGTGACCGCTGCCGTGCTGGCACGAGTATTCCCGAGTACCGATTTGTCCGCCGCGACGGATGGCATAGCCGATGGCTTGTACGATTGGGAAAACACCGACCCGCTGCCACTGGCACTGTTCGACGCTGCACGGGTGGATTTCTCCCTGCGCCGACTGGTGCATTACACCGGCAGCGACTGGCGTCATGTGCAGCCATGGATTCTGCTGACCAACTACCACCGCTACGTTGACCAGTTCATCGTCCATGGTCTGGAGCAATTGCGCAGCGACCCGCGTTTTGTGCGCATGGTCTTGCCAGGCAACGTGATCATCGAAAAGAGCATGGATCACGGCGAAGCATCGGCGATTGCGGCGGGCGTGGTCTGGCACCGTTACCAGATGCCGGCCTATCACCTGATCGCCAGCGATGGCCACGGCGTGACCCTGGTGAATATTGGCGTCGGCCCGTCCAACGCCAAGAACATCACCGACCACTTGGCCGTGCTGCGTCCGCATTGCTGGCTGATGATCGGTCACTGCGGCGGCTTGCGTCAGTCGCAGACTATTGGCGACTACGTACTGGCGCACGCTTACATGCGCCGCGACGGGATTCTCGACCGGGTCGTGCCACCGAACATTCCGATTCCGGCCCTGGCTGAAGTGCAGATGGCGTTGCAACAAGCGGCGGCCAACATCACCGGCGAAAAGGGCGATGAGCTGAAAAAACGCCTGCGCACCGGCACCGTGCTGACTTACGACGACCGCAACTGGGAATTGCGTTGGGCCCAGGAACGTCCGTTGATCAACCTGTCTCGCGCTGTAGCGGTGGACATGGAAAGCGGCACCATCGCCGCCCAAGGCTATCGTTTGCGTGTGCCCTACGGCACATTGCTGTGTGTCTCGGACAAACCGTTGCACAGTGAAATCAAACTGCCGGGATCGGCCAACGCCTTCTATGAGCGTGCGGTCAGCCAGCACTTGAAGATCGGCATCGAGGCGGTGGACCTTTTGCGCACCGAACTCAACTCGCTGCACTCGCGCAAACTGCGCAGCTTCGACGAGCCACCATTTCGCTGACAGACATGGTTATTTAGCGGTCAGGGCACTAGCATTAGCAGCCCTGACCGTTAGATGTTTCTTTCCCCATGTCCCGTCCACAACGTCCCGTTTCTCGCCGCCCTGGCGCGAAGCCTGCGCCATCCTCCTCAGCCCCGCGCCGTGTCGCCAAAGCGCCGCCGGCCGAGCCGAAGCTGATCCTTTTCAATAAACCGTTCGACGTGCTGACCCAATTCAGTGACGGCGAAGGGCGCGCGACGCTCAAGGATTACATCGACATCCCGGGGATTTACCCGGCAGGACGGCTGGACCGTGACAGCGAAGGTTTGCTGCTGTTGACCAACGATGGTCAGCTCCAGGCGCGGATTGCCGACCCGAAACACAAACTGGCCAAGACCTATTGGGTGCAAGTGGAAGGTGAGCCGAGTGCCGAGCAATTGCAGCGGTTGCGCGAGGGTGTCGAACTGAACGACGGGATGACCTTGCCGG
Organism: Pseudomonas sp. BE134; assembly: GCF_031456105.1. Taxonomy (NCBI): domain Bacteria; kingdom Pseudomonadati; phylum Pseudomonadota; class Gammaproteobacteria; order Pseudomonadales; family Pseudomonadaceae; genus Pseudomonas; species Pseudomonas sp. BE134. The sequence goes on from NZ_JAVDUA010000029.1 coordinate 49,724, forward strand.
CCGAGGCGCGCCAGCTTGAAGAGCCGGAACTGTGGCCCCGCAACCCGCCCGTGCGCTTTCGCAAAAGCGTGCCGACGAGCTGGCTGGAGCTGGTGATTCGCGAAGGGCGAAACCGTCAGGTGCGGCGCATGACGGCGGCGGTCGGCTTGCCGACGTTGCGGCTGGTGCGGGTCAGAATCGGTGACTGGACGATCGATGGGCTCGATCAGGGTCAGTGGAAAGAAGTGCCGGCGCGTTTATAACGTGCCGGACTCGATCAGGCCGATCACTACGCTCTTGATGATGAACGCGGCCACGCCCAGGCCCAGGACAAAGAACAGAATGAGCGAGCCAAAGCGCCCGGCCTTGGACTTCTTCGCCAGATCCCAGACGATGAAACCCATGAAAATGATCAGGATGCTGACAAGGCCAGTCATCATCCACTCTTCAAATACTGCAGGATCCATCGAACATCTCCAGCGTAGGCGAGACTAAAAGGCGCTGGAGTATACGCCACTGAGAATTGGCGGAGCATTGACCTGCGTCGGTGTGTCGCAGTCATTCGTCGCCTGTGCCGGTCTCTTCACGGGCAAGCCCACAGGTTTTGCGTCTGACACAAAACCTTGTGGGAGCGGGCTTGCCCGCGATGGCGTCCTCAGCTGCGCAGATGAGTCAGCGGCAACTCGGTACTGTTGAGCACCTGGTTCAACACAAAACTCGACCGCACGCTGGTCACCCCTTCAATCCGGGTCAGGTGCCCCAGCAGCAGTTTCTGGTAGTGATCCATGTCCGGTACCACCACCTTCAACTGATAGTCGGCATCCATCCCCGTTACCAGGCTGCATTCCAGCACTTGCGGCAAAGTCCGAATCGCCGCTTCGAAGTTCTCGAATCGTTCCGGCGTGTGCCGGTCCATGCCGATCAGCACGTAAGCCGTCAGGCTCAGACCGAGCATCTTGCGGTCCAGCAGGGCGACCTGGCGGGATATGTAGCCATCGTCCTCCAGTTGCTTGACCCGGCGCGAGCATGGCGAAGGCGACAGGCCGATGCGTTCGGCCAGTTCCTGGTTGGAGATGCGCGAATCACGCTGCAATTCCGCCAAAATGCTCAAGTCGTATCGGTCGAGTTTGCTCATCAATCAGTCCCTTGTCGTAACTATTGCGGCAGATTATCTATCCAGGGTTAAAAATTGCGCAAGTGGTGTTTAATTGAGCAATCTTCGCAATCCTCTGCCGGCGTCTCAGGCCTATTCTTATCACCAGAATCACTGCTCGGACAAACAGTCCACAGCGGCTCGCCCAATCAGGCCAGCCGCGGCCGCCACCCCCACCGGGGATGTGGCGGCCCCCGAGCTGCACACTGTCCACAAGACGGCGTGAGGTGAGCCGACGTCAAAAGCGTCGAGCACGGACGAAGTTCTCAAAGGGAGGCCGACGGGTCTCCCTTTTCTTTTTCCCGCCAGTTATGTTCCGCCCTCAATAAATAAGTTTCGCGACTGATAACCTGTTGCAGAACCGGCCTGTGCTTTTCCAGTCTTACGTACAGGCTCCAACCCGCAGTGAGGAAGAGCATGAAGTCGCGCATCTGGCGTTTGGCCGGTGTTGGTTTGTTGTGTGTCAGTTTCACTGCGCAATCGCTGGCCGATGATCAACAAAACCGTGGGCCCGATGGTGGCAATAATCCGCCGTATCCGCAGAACAACGACGTCAATCGTGGCGAACACAACCGCCATTTCGAGCACAACGGCCAGAATCAGAACAATGGCCAGTGGCAGAGCCGGCCGCAGCCCGACTTCAACAATCCGGTTCGATCGCCGCCGCCCCCGCCACAACTGCCGGCCAATGACCTGCCGATCCAGCCCCGGCCCGACACCGTGCGCCAGACCCAGCCGCCGCAGCGTGGTTACTATCAGGACGTGCCGCGACGCAATGACAACAACCCGCACTGGAACGGCTATATCGGTGCGCCAACCAATGACCATCAATGGCAGGGGCGCCCGAGTGGCCACGGTAATGGTTGGGGACCCGGCCCGCAATATCGCCCCGGACACGTGATCGACCGCTTCCCGGATCGTGAGTACCGCGTGCCTTACCGTGGCCTGGATTATTTCTACTCCGGTGGTTACTGGTATCGCCCGCTGGGCCCACGCTATGTGGTGGTTGAACCACCACGCGGGATTCGCGTCAGCTATTTGCCGGAGTACGCGGAGCAGGTGTTGATCGGCGGGTCGGTGCTGTTCCTGGCGGCGGGCTCGTATTACGCCTATGAGGAGAGCACCCGGGATTACGTCGTGGTCGAGCCACCGGTTGGCACCTTTCAACCGCAACAGCAGCCGCAAGTCGCCAGCAACGGATATGACGTAGAGGCGTATCCAGCCAATGGGCAGTCGGCAGAGCAGGTCAATCAGGATGGTTACGAGTGCTATCAATACGCGGTGCAGCAGAGTGGTTTCGACCCGCGAACCGCAACCTATCAACCGGACCCGTCGGTGGTTCAAACCTATCGCCAGGCCCAGGGCAACTGCCTGAGCAGTCGCGGTTATCAGGTTCAGTAGCAGATATAAGCTTCAAGCTTCAAGCTTCAAGCTTCAAGCTTAAGGCTTGTAGCTCGAAGCTGCTTTCATAGGATCGGCGTGCACCAGCACTTCGGCTCGCGGGTAGGCGGCGTGAATCGCATCGGCGGCCTGATCGCTGATGCCATGGGCGACTGACAAGGTCAAATCCCCCGGCAGTTCCAGGTGCAATTGCACGAACCACTGGCTGCCGGAAACTCGCGTGCGCAGATCATGCGCACCCAAAACCCCTGGCACGCTGCACGCCAATTCAAGCATGTGCTGACTGACGTCCGGCGGCAGTTCCTCATCCATCAACACCGTAAAACTTTCCCGGGCGATCTGGATCGCGCTCCAGAGAATGTACGCGGCAATCCCCAGGCCGAACCAGGGGTCGACCCGATGCCAGCCAAACCCGGCCAGCACCAGCGCCACCAGAATGCTGCCATTGAGCAGCATGTCCGAGCGGTAGTGCAACGAGTCGGCGCGCACCGCGTTGGAGCCCGTTGCCTTGACGACGCGATGTTGCAAAACCAGCAACGCCAGCGTCAGCGCCAAGGACATCACAATCACGCCGATGCTGATCCACGGCGCACCCACCGGTTCCGGATGTTGTAGCCGTTCAAACGCCTGCCAGGCAATCAACATCGCACTGCCACCAATGAACAACGCCTGGGCCATGCCCGCCAGCGACTCGGCCTTGCCATGCCCGTAACGGTGATCGTCATCGGCCGGGCGCAAGGCGTATTGCACTGCCAGCAGGTTGAGCAGTGACGCGATGCCGTCGAGCGCCGAGTCGGTCAACCCGGCGAGCATGCTCACCGAACCGCTCAACCACCACGCAATACCTTTGGCGACAATCAGCGTACACGCCACTGCCACCGAGGCACGGGTCGCCAGCCGCAGCAGGCGGGCGTGTTCGGAGCTGGAAATCATAAGTGCGGCTGTTCCTTTTGGTTTACGCGGCGGGTTGCAGGCCGAACATCGCCAGTTGCTGGGCGCTGCCCTTGTGTTGAATCAGACGTGGGTCGTCCAGCGGGAAGCTGCGGCCCAGTTCCGTTTCGAGAATAGTCTGCAACTTGTGGTTATCGACCTTGCCGTCGGCGCCGATTGCTTCCTTGAGTTTTTCCGGGGCTACCTGAGCGGTCTTGCCTGGCTCCAGATAAATCGCGCCGGTGGCGAAGTCGACCGCAAAAGCGATCAGGCCGGGGATGATGTAGAACAGCAGGCCCACGGCATCCAGTGCCGCAACGACCGGGTCGATCTTGCCGTCGATCTGCCCTCGGCGGTCGGGGTAGAAAATCGAGCCGCAAGCCGTAACCTGGGTCAGCAGGGTGGCGACCAATACACCGCCAATCAGGCGAAAGGGAACACGCATATGAAATCTCCTGGGTAATTTCAAAACGAAAAGGCGTCGATATGAATTAGGACCCTGACGAACGCCCGGCAGTTCGTCGTTATACTCGCCGCTCTGTTTGGGAGCCAGCATGATTTCTTTGCCGATTGATGAAGTTTTACCCGCCCTGCGTGAAGCCTTGGCGACACGCCACGAAGCCGTGCTCGAAGCACCGCCTGGCGCCGGTAAAACCACCCGCGTACCTTTGGCCTTGCTCAACGAGACCTGGCTGGCCGGGCAGACCATTCTGATGCTTGAACCGCGCCGGTTGGCAGCACGGGCGGCGGCGGAGCGTCTAGCCAGTGAATTGGGCGAGAAGGTCGGTGAAACCGTCGGCTATCGGATTCGGCTGGACAGCAAGGTCGGGCCCAACACACGTATTGAAGTGGTTACCGAAGGCATTCTCACGCGCCGTTTGCAGGATGACCCGGCACTGGAAGGCGTTGGTCTGCTGATCTTCGACGAATTCCACGAGCGCAGCCTCGACGCCGATCTGGCGTTGGCCCTGAGCCTGAATGGCCGGGAGCTGTTTCGCGACGATCAGCCACTGAAAATTCTTTTGATGTCGGCGACCCTGGAAGGCGAACGCCTGGCCGGGTTGCTCGACGATGCCCCGATTCTACGCAGTGAAGGCCGGATGTACCCGGTGGCAATGCGCTGGGGGCGGCCGTTTCAGGCCGGTGAATTCATCGAGCCTCGGCTGGTACAGACCATCCTTGAGGCGTTGAACGACGAAACCGGCAGCGTATTGGTATTCCTGCCGGGACAAGCGGAAATCCGTCGCGTGCATCAACAACTGGCCGATGCGCTGGGCGATAGCCCGCAGGTGCTGCTCTGTCCGTTGCACGGTGAACTGGACCTCAATGCCCAACGCGCGGCGATTGATCCGGCACCGGCGGGCAAGCGCAAAGTGGTGATGGCGACCAACATCGCAGAGACCAGCCTGACCATCGACGGCGTGCGCGTGGTGATTGATGCCGGGCTGGCGCGGGTGCCGCGTTTCGACCCCGGCAGCGGCATGACCCGTCTCGACACCCAGCGTATCTCCAAGGCCAGCGCTACCCAGCGTGCGGGGCGGGCAGGGCGCCTGGAACCGGGCGTGTGTTATCGCTTGTGGTCGCAGGATCAGCACGAGCAACTGGCGGCCTATGGCAGTGCGGAAATTCTCTCGGCCGACCTTGCGGGCCTGGCGTTGCAACTCGGGCGTTGGGGCGTGACGCCGGGTCAGTTGGTCTGGCTGGATGTACCTCCCGCCGCCGCTTATGCACAAGCGCAGGACTTGCTGGATCGGCTGGGTGCATTGGAGGGCGAAGCGCTGACCCGCCATGGCCAGGCCATGGCCGAACTGCCGGCACATCCGCGCATCGCGCATTTGTTGTTGCGCGGCCAGGCACTCGGTTTGGCTGACATGGCCTGCGATGTCGCGGCGTTGCTCGGTGAGCGGGATATTTTGCGCGGTGCCGGCGCCGATTTACACAGCCGCCTGGTGCTGCTGTCCGGCGAAGAACGCGCCGCGCGGGGTGCTCAGGGCGGTGTGCAACGGGCCCGGCAACTGGCACGGCAGTATCGCGGTTATCTGCGCGCAAAAGCCTCGGAGCCGGTCAGCGACCCCGATCATCCGCGCTGGCTCGGCGCGCTGCTGGCGCTGGCCTATCCCGACCGCGTTGCCCAGCAACGCCGTGCAGGTGGTGCGGAATATCGCTTGGCCAACGGGCGCGCGGCGTTGTTCGCCGAGGCTGACAGCCTGATGAAACAGGCGTGGCTGGTGATTGCCGACCTTAGCAGTCGTCAGGGCCAGCGCGAGGAACGGATTTATCTGGCGGCGGAATTCGATCCGGAGCTGTTCGATTCAGTGTTGGCCGAGCAGGTGCGTTGCGTCGATCAACTGGATTGGGATGAGCGCGAAGGCGTGTTGCGCGCCGAGCGTCAGCGCAAGGTTGGCGAGTTGATAATCAGCCGCGAACCACTGACCGGCCTCGACGAAACCGCGCGCAGTCAGGCACTGGTCAATCTGGTGCGGCGCAAAGGCCTGGAGTTGTTGCCGTGGACCCCGGAGCTGCGTCAGTGGCAGGCGCGGGTTGCCTTGTTGCGTCAGTTGGATATGGCCGGCAAGGGCGAAAGCGAGTGGCCGGATGTCAGCGACGCCGCGCTGCTCAAAAGCCTCGAACAGTGGCTGATGCCGTATCTGGGCAAAGTCTCGCGGCTCAGTCATTTCGCCAATCTCGACCTGTCGAGCATCGTCCACAACCTGCTGCCGTGGCCGCTGCCCCAACGGCTCGATGAGCTGGCACCGCATCATTTGAGCGTGCCGTCAGGTTCATCGATTCGTCTGGATTACAGCGAGCAGCCGCCCATTCTCGCGGTGCGCTTGCAGGAATTGTTTGGCCTGGCCGAGACCCCGCGCATTGCTGGTGGGCGGCAAGTGGTGAAGCTGCATCTGCTGTCTCCGGCGCGGCGGCCGGTGCAGGTGACTCAGGATCTGGCGAACTTCTGGCGCAGCACCTACGCCGAGGTCAAGAAAGATTTGAAGGGCCGTTACCCGAAACATTACTGGCCGGATGATCCATTGGTAGCTGAAGCGACTGCGCGGATCAAACCGCGTAAATAGTCCCTCAATAATTGCGAAGAACCCTGTGGGAGCAAGCCTGCTCCCACCTGTTTTTACATTGTCAGTTGGCCGGCAACAGGAACCGCGCAATGACGGGAAGGTGATCGGAGATGCGCAAGGTATCGTCCTGCCTGACCTGCGCCTCGACCCGTTTGATGCGTGGGCTGTAGAACAGATAGTCGACGGTCCGGTCCGGGCCGTTCAGGCCAGGATCATTCGGGTAGTGGGTCAGCCAGCGCGCGCGGTCGATTCCGCCGGCTTCGTTGTTGGTCGGGATCATCGGGTATTTGTCCCACAACACATGCAAGGCGCTGTCGGTGGAGTAGGGTGTGCGTTGCTCGCTGGGCAGGCGTTGGTATTGCCCCAGCGGCAACAGATTGAAATCGCCGCCGAGCAGCCACGGCGTGCCGCGGCTTTCGAGATTGTCGAGCTCCCTGGCCACGGCCGAGACTTGCGCTTGCAGGGTCTCGTCAGGTTGGGTTACGCGATCCAGGTGGGTGTTGAACACGGCAATCTGGCCGCCGTCGCTCAACGGCAGGTAGGTCACCAGCAAGGCATTTTTCGCTTGGAACTGACGGCTGATCAGGTTGGCGGTCGCGAGCGGCAATTGCAGGCGCTGGGCTTGTTCGATCTTGAAGCGGCTGAGGGTTGCCAGTTGCCGGCCAACGCTGCCGAAGATGTGCGGATCCGGGATGAAGTCAGCCTTCCAGTCGAAGGCGTGGGCGCTGCATGGGTACAGGTCGGCGACCCGTTCCTGCAGCAGTTTGAGCTGGTTCTGGTAATCACTGGCCTTGGCGCCGTCGTCGAGCTCCTGCAACAGCACAACGTCCGGTTGCTCGTCGCGAATCACCCGCGCCACTTCATCGAGGCTGAAGGCCATGTCTTCGGGGGTGGGGGAGTCGTCGGTGCCGGAAGCCAGGTCATTCCAGAACACGTAGCGCTTGCCCGCCAGGTACTGGACGTTCCAGGTCATCACCTTCAGTGCCTGGCCGGGAACCAGGGGTGGCGCCGGGGTAGTGCAACTGACCGGCAGCACTTCCCGGGCTTCGGGGCGCCAGGTCCAGTTGTAAATCATCAGGCCGGTCAGGCCGATCACGATCAACAATCCCAGCAAGGTGTAGCGCAGCAGTCGGGTCATGGCTCGGCTTATAGCGTTACGGAAATTGACCCTGAGCATAACCGAGTGACGGGTGGTCACCCAAGGTCAGAGTGGCCCATCGATTTTTTCAGGGACCTCGCTGATCAGCATGAACAGGCGAAACAGCACCACGCTGGTGAACAGTTGCAGGAAGCTGTGGGCACTGTCGATCAGTAGCGAGATCACCGGGTTCTGCGGCTCGGGGTAGACCGCCAGCGTTGCGCCCTTGAGCAGCCACAACGGCCCCATCACGCACAAAATGCACACCAGGATGCGCATGAAATGTCCACGGGTCAGGCGCAGGCTTTCCTTCATCGCCGCCAACGGAGCCAGGCCTCGCAGCACCAGCAGGTATTCGCCGAACGCCAGGGTCACCATCAGATAGATACCGGGCAGGAAATACAGCGACAGGCCGAGCAGGATCAGCAGGGTATTCAGGGCGGTCAGCAGGGCGAAGCGCGGCCACAGGTAAGCGGCTCTGGACAGCAACGCGCGATTGCCCGGCGATTCGCCACGGCTGCGGGCGTCGAGAAACAGAATCAGGGCGGCGGTGTATAGCGGATAAACCAGCAAGCCGACGATCACACTGACGCCGGGAAAACTGTCCGGCTCGGTGGAGTGGTCGACCACTTGTTGCAGCAGCGATTCGAAGATCACCAGCGGCAGGCACAGCTGCACGATCTGGCGCAGATTGCGCTTGAAGAAATACAGGGAGTCACGCAGTACATCTAACGGATTCATCAGTCGGTATCGCAGGTTGGAAGCAGTGGCCCACTTTAACCGATGAAACCCTTTTGGGCGCAAACGTAAACGTTCGGTAAAGCTCATTGAAACATCCTGCACTCGCCTCCATTACCGATGAGCACCTTTTCCGCAGTGGAGAAGGGCGACGATTTCCCCGGCAATCTACGAGGTCGCCATGAACAGCGAAGAACAAACCCTGATCGATGGACTGTTTTCCCGGCTGCAACAAGCCGAAACGGATTCAGCCCTGCTCGACGCCCATGCTGAGGCGCGGATCAAGGAACACCTGACTCGCCAGCCTGCGGCCGGCTATTTCATGACCCAGGCGATCCTGGTTCAAGAAGTCGCCCTCAAGAGTCTCGACGAACAGAACAAACAACTAACCCGGCAGGTCCAGCAATTGCAGGCCGAACTGCAAGCGGCCAAGGCTCAGACAGCGGCACCGGCGCCGAGCGGTGGTGGCTTTTTGTCGAGCATCTTCGGGGGCAGTGCCCGCGATCCACAGCCAGCTCCGACCCAAAGTGCAGTGCCGTCCACAGGCGGCTGGCGAGAACCGGCACGTCCGTCGTTCAACTCGCAATCGCCACAGCAAAACTTCGGCGCAGCACCGCCTCAACAAAATTACATTCCGCAACAGCAGGCTCCGGCGGGGGGCAACAGTTTTCTCGGAGGTGCGCTGAAGACCGCGGCTGGTGTGGCGGGTGGCGTGATGCTGGCACAAGGTATCAGCAGCCTGTTCCATCAAAACCAGCAGCCGGAAGTGGCTGAAGTGATCAAGGAAGAGCCGGCTCAGGTCAGCGATCAGAGCGATAGCGGCAATGGCAGGGGCGACGACCAGCGCATGGCTGATAACTCCAGCAATCAGGGCGGCTTTACCGACACTGATTACAGCGATGACGACTCATTCTTCGGCGACGACGATTCCTTCGTCTGACACGCCATTCGTCCGGGGCGCAACCGTGCCCCGGGCCGATTATTCGCGGAACAATCCTTCGGGCTGGCATACTGGGCAACTTTTCGGGCCCGGTGCCTGATCTCGCCTGCGCGCTTGTGCGCCAAGAGGAAGTCCGCGGTGAAAAAAATCGCAGTGTTCGCCGATGTTCAAAACCTCTATTACACCGTGCGTCAGGCCTATGGTTGCCATTTCAACTACGCCGCGTTGTGGGCCGATATCAGCAAGCAGGGCGAGATCGTCGAGGCCTATGCCTACGCGATCGATCGTGGTGACAGCAAACAGCAGCAGTTTCAGCAGATCCTGCGCAATCTCGGCTTCACCGTGAAGCTCAAACCCTACATCCAGCGCAGTGACGGTTCGGCCAAGGGCGACTGGGATGTGGGCATCACCCTCGACATCATGGACGCCGCCGATCATGTTGACGAAGTGGTGTTGGCCTCCGGCGACGGTGATTTTGACATGCTGCTGGAGCGCATCATCAGTAAACATGGCGTGCAAGCAGTGGCCTACGGCGTGCCGGGCCTGACCGCCAATTCGCTGATCCGCGCCGCCAGCCGTTACGTGCCCATCGAAGGCGCGTTGCTGCTCAAGAATTGATTTTTACGGAGTTGAAACAGGTTTGGAACGCATAGCAGTCATCGACTTTGAAACCACCGGGATCTCCCCGAGCAGCAGCTGCCGGGCCACGGAAATTGCCGTGGTGATTCTTGAACAGGGGCGCATCGTCGAGCGTTACCAAAGCCTGATGAATGCCGGCGTGCGCGTCCCGGCTTTCATCGAGCAACTGACCGGCATCAGCAACGCCATGCTGCGCACCGCGCCGTCGGCCGAGCAAGTGATGAACGAGGTCAACGAGTTTGTCGGCATCACGCCGCTGCTGGCGCACAACGCGGCGTTCGACCAGAAGTTCTGGGACTTTGAGCTGGGGCGGATCAAGCGCACGCGGTTGCAGAACTTTGCATGCTCACTGCTATTGGCCCGTCGGCTAATGCCGGCTGCGCCGAATCACAAACTCGGCACCCTCACCACCTTCGCCAACCTGCCCGATACCGGCAAGGCTCACCGGGCCATGGCCGATGCCGAAATGGCCGCCAACCTGACGGCGCATCTGGCGCAAGAGCTGCGGAGCAAGCATGGGTTGCGCGAGTTGTCCCATGATTTGCTGTGCAGCTTGCAGAAAGTGCCGGCGGCGAAGATCAATGAACATCTCAAGCGCCATCGCGGGTTCTAAAACCACCGCCAATCCCCTGTAGGAGTGGGCTTGCTCGCGAAAGCGGTGTATCAGTCGACATCAATGTTGAATGGTAAATCGCTTCGCGAGCAGGCTCGCTCCCACAGGGTCGGTGTCTGACGTTGTTCTTGTGTTTAACCACGCCTCAAATTCGATGATTGCTCCTACCAAATATTCGGAATTTGTCCGTCTTGCCCCGTACCTGCGGCATCGATAATCTCTGGGACGTCGCTGCCAATTCAGCGACCGGGTCTGCAAGCCCGCCGACAGTTTGTTATGAGACCACCGGCGCACCTATAATCGCGTCGCTTCAATGAGCGACCATCGATTTATGGTAGCTGTGTGCGGGAGACCTTCGGGTCTGCCGGGGTGGTCTCCTACTCGGTCTTGCAGACCCGCGCATAGCTGCCACCCATCATCTGCAAGTGATGCTGGCAGCTCCGACTTTCACAGGAGATTCGCCATGATCAAAGTTACCCCTAATCCCCCTGAAAATTCAGATCAGTCCTCCGTCGCGGGAGCGTCTGCGTTCGCAGCTCAATTCGTACCCCAAACATTTATCCGTCATCACATCCAGCTGCGAGCACTTTTGCTGCACGGAGAGGCTTGGTTCTGCGCCCGTGATATCGGTAGGTTAATGGGGATGGAATTAAACAGTCGGCAAACGCTCAAGCTTGATGCGGATCAGCGGCAAGTGATGAGATTGTCTGGAAGTGATGACTCACAAGAGACCTTGATGCTGAGTGAGTCGGGCGTGTACGCGATGCTGGTGTACCAATACTGCCCGGAAAACCGCCATTTACGACGTTGGCTGACACACGACGTGGTGCCGATGTTGCGGGAAGATACGGGGTCCATTTCGAATCAAGCACCGCATATGCGGGCGATGGAATGGGCGGGCGGAACGCTGCGGCTGCTGCATTGGCGCAAAGAACCTTGGGTGCGCCTGCGGGATATGCCGGGTTTGTTGTCTGCAAATTACAGCGGCGTCTAACAGATCGCTTCGCGGGCAAGCCCGCTCCCACAGGAATTAGGTGACACCTGTGGGGACGGGATGTTGGCAATCTCACCGGCCATGAAGGATGCTGAAATGGCCGCCAACCTCACCGCGCATCTGGCGCGGGAATTGCGACACAAGCATGGGTTGGAGCTGTGGGAGTTCAGCTGTCTTCCGATAAGCCCAAAAATAAGTCATCAAGACAGTTGCTTCCACATTTGATCTCCTGCAGCTTTAAATCGTCTTGCCGTTGCCTTCGATGTGCCCCAACGGTACGCGCTTCTCTATTGCGCTCGAAAGCACAATCGACGTCTTGCTGAACCCGAATTTGGCAATCCGGTTAATCAATTCTTCCAGCTCCGGCATCGAACCCACCGCCGCTTGCATGATCACGCACGGATCGCCCGTGACCCGGTGGCACTCGGTCAATTGCGGGATTTTGATCAAGTCGTCGTAAGCCTTTTGATTGCCATGCTGGTTCAGGCGCAGTTCGATCACGCACTGGATCGGCAAACCGAGCTTGGCCATGTCGACTTTCGCCTGGTAACCGGTAATCACGCCACTGGCTTCCAGTTTGGCCACGCGCTCGGCCACGGCCGGGGCGGACAGGTTGACCTTGCGCGCCAGGTCGGCGTAAGACGCACGGCCGTTTTTCAGCAGGGCGCCGAGGAGCATGCGGTCGTATTTATCCATCGTCGTACACCTGAAAAATGACTGACTTTCGAAAGCACGGTTTATAACGCCGAACTCCGTGTTTTGAAAAGTGTACCGGCGCTATAAACAGGTTTTGTAACTTATTTTTCGCCGTTGGCCTTTCTAGAATAGCTGTTCACATTGTCCTGCCATCGAGCTGCTCATGCTTGGCTTACGTCGTTTTCCCTTACCGTTGATCGCTGCTTTTTTCGCGTTGTACGTGATTTGGGGATCAACCTATCTGGCGATCCGCATCGGTGTGGAGTACTGGCCGCCGTTGTTGCTCGCCGGAATCCGTTTTGTGGTCGCCGGGACGCTGATGTATGCCTTCCTGCGCTGGCGCGGCGCGCCGGCTCCGACCTGGGCACAGTGGAAAGCGGCCGGCATGATCGGGATCTTGCTGCTCGCTGGCGGTAACGGCGGAGTCACTGTGGCCGAGCACATGGGGGTGGCCTCCGGTGTGGCAGCCTTGGCGATTGCGACGGTGCCGTTGTTTACCTTGTTGTGCGGATATTTCTGGGGCGCGCGTAATACCCGTCTCGAATGGGCCGGGATTGTGCTCGGGCTGATCGGCATTGCCATGTTGAATCTCGGTTCGAACCTGCAATCGAGCCCGCTGGGGGCGACGTTGCTGGTGCTCGCAGCAGCTTCCTGGGCGTTCGGTTCGGTCTGGAGCAAACACTTGCCGTTGCCCGAGGGGGCGATGGCCAGTGCGGTGGAAATGCTGGTCGGTGGCGTGGTGCTGTTGATCGGCAGTGCATTGAGCGGCGAGCATCTGCAAGCCCTGCCACCGATCGAAGGGTGGGCGGCCCTGGCGTATCTGACGTTCTTCGGCTCGATTATCGCGTTCAACGCTTATATGTATCTGTTGAAAAACGTGCGTCCGGCGGCGGCGACCAGCTATGCCTACGTCAACCCGGCGGTGGCGGTGTTGTTGGGCATCGTGTTTGTCGGCGAGACCATCGGCATCGAAGAAGGGCTGGCGATGCTGGTGATCATCAGCGCCGTGGTCCTGATCGGTTTGCCGCAGTGGCGTCGGGTGCCTGAGCAGCCGGCCGTAGTCGCGCCGACAGAATCCCGTGTGAATTAGGGTAAACTGCGCGCCATTGCATCTTGTTTTGCACATTTGTTTTGAAAAACCCGCGCTGAATTTTCCTACGGTAATCCCATGACTTTCGCCACCCTTGGCCTGATCGAACCCTTGCTGCGCTCTCTCGAGACGCTCGGCTACCAGACCCCGACGCCGGTTCAGGCGCAAGCCATTCCGGCGGTGCTGGCCGGTCGCGACCTGATGGCCGCCGCCCAGACGGGCACCGGCAAGACCGCCGGTTTCGCGCTGCCGCTCCTGCAATTGCTGGCCATGGAAGGGCCGAAAGTCACCGCCAACTCGGTACGCGCACTGATTCTGGTGCCGACCCGCGAGCTGGCGGAACAGGTTCACGAAGCCGTGCGTCAGTACGCCGAGAACCTGCCGCTGAGCACTTACGCGGTATACGGCGGCGTCAGCATCAACCCGCAAATGATGAAACTGCGCAAAGGCGTCGACCTGCTGGTGGCCACGCCGGGCCGCTTGCTCGACCTGTTCCGTCAGAACGCGCTCAAGTTCAATCAGCTGCAAACCCTGGTGCTGGACGAAGCCGATCGCATGCTCGATCTGGGCTTTTCCGAGGAGCTGGGTAACATTTACAAGGCACTGCCGAAGAAACGTCAGACGCTGTTGTTCTCCGCAACGTTCTCCGATGCGATCCGCACCCTGGCCGGGCAGATGCTCAACGATCCGTTGAGCATCGAAGTCAGCCCGCGTAACGTGGCTGCCAACACGGTTAAGCAGTGGGTTGTGACGGTCGACAAGAAGCGCAAGCCGGAACTGTTCGTTCACTTGCTGCGCAAAGGCAAGTGGAAGCAAGTGCTGGTGTTCGCCAAGACCCGCAACGGTGTCGACGCGCTGGTGGAAAAACTCCAGGGCCTGGGCATCAATGCCGACGGCATCCACGGCGACAAGCCTCAGGCCACGCGTCAGCGCGCGCTGGACCGTTTCAAGGCCAGCGAAGTGCAGATCCTGGTTGCTACGGACGTCGCGGCCCGTGGTCTGGACATCGAGGACTTGCCGTTGGTGGTCAACTTTGACCTGCCGATCGTGGCCGAAGACTACATCCACCGCATCGGTCGTACCGGCCGTGCGGGTAACACCGGCCAGGCGATTTCGCTGGTGTGCGCCGATGAAGTGAATCTGCTGTCGGCCATCGAGACGTTGACCCGTCAGACATTGCCTCGGCAAATGGAGCACGACTTCGAACCTGAGCACCGCGTACCGGATACCGATGCCAGCGGTCAGGTGGTCAAGAAGCCGAAAAAGCCGAAGAAGCCCAAGACCTCCAGTGGCGGCGGCAAGCGTAACCTGGGCAAGTGGGTTGAGAGCGGGGACGCCTCGGCGCCGGAGCCTTCGATCAAGCCTGTGCGCAAAGTGCCGGTGTTCAACACTGGGCCGCGTAAGCGTAAGCCTTAAATAGCGGCGGCGTCTGTCAGGACGCCATCGCGAGCAGGCTCGCTCCCACAGGGGATTTGTGAACGATACAGATCCAGTGTGGGAGCGAGCCTGCTCGCGATGGGTGCGCCTCGGTCTTCAGCCTTGGCGCTTCAGCCACTCCACCACACCCATCCCCGCCGCACGCCCACTGGCGAAGCACGCGGTCAAAAGATAGCCGCCCGTCGGCGCTTCCCAGTCCAGCATCTCTCCCGCACAGAACACGCCAGGCAATGGCTTGAGCATCAAACGTTCATCCATCGACTCGAACAGCACACCACCCGCGCTGCTGATGGCTTCGTCCAGGGGGCGGGTTTTAACCAGCGTCAGTGGCAGTGCCTTGATTGCTTTGGCCAGCAACGCCGGGTCGGTGAAGCAGTCGGCCGGCGTCAGTTCACGCAGCAACGCGGCTTTGACCCCATCAAGGCCCAGCTGACTGTGCAGGTGTTTGGACATCGAACGTGAACCGCGTGGTTTGCTCAGCGCTGTCTGTACTTTATCCACAGGCTTGCCCGGCAGCAGGTCCAGATGAATGGTCGCGCAACCGTTGAGGTTGATGGCTTCGCGGATTGGTGCCGACAGGGCATAGATCAGGCTGCCTTCAATCCCGGTGGCCGTGATCACACATTCACCGAGCCTTGGCACGTCGTCATTGAGGCCGATGGCGATGTTTTTCAGCGGTGCGCCGGCAAATTTACTGACCATTAATTCGCTCCAGGCCTTCACCTCGAAACCGCAATTGCTCGGTTGCAACGGCGCCAGGCCTACGCCGCATTGCTCCAGCGGCAGCATCCATGCGCCATCCGAACCCAGGCGCGACCAACTGCCGCCGCCGAGGGCGAGCAGGGTGGCGTCAGCCTTAACGGTTTTTTCTCCCTCTGGGCTGTCGATTCGCAATCCACCGTTGTCGTCCCAGCCGAGCCAGCGGTGGCGGGTGTGGATAACTACGCCGGCGTCTCGCAGGCGTTTGAGCCAGGCGCGCAGCAGGGGCGCGGCTTTCATATCGGTTGGAAACACCCTGCCTGAGCTGCCGACAAAGGTTTCGATGCCCAGGTCATGAATCCATTGGCACAGCGCCTCAGCCCCAAAGGATCGCAGCAGCGGTGCAATCTGCGGGGCGCGTTCGGCGTAGCGCGCAAGAAACGCCGGGTAGGCCTCGGAATGGGTGATGTTCATGCCGCCGACCCCGGCCAGCAGGAACTTGCGGCCCACCGAAGGCATGCCGTCGTACAGTTCGACCTTGACCCCGGCCTGACTTAACACTTCAGCCGCCATCAGGCCGGCAGGGCCGCCGCCGATGATGGCGACGTGAGGGGAGAGGGCGGTGGAGGATTGGGTCATGGAATGCGCTGCGGTTTGGCGGGATAAGCGGGGCATTCTACCAGCCTGATCCCTTGTGGGAGCGAGCCTGCTCGCGAAAGCGGTGGCACATTCAACACTGATGCAAGCAGACCCACCGCAATCGCGAGCAGGCTCGCTCCCACAGGGGATTTGTTGTGTGCTCAAGATGTGGTTAAAAAACAACCATCGCTGTGTAGCCTATACGCTGCATGGGCTGTAGGCCCTTTCGCTCAGGTTATCCACAGGCAGTTCCACAGGCATTGTGGGTAAAGACCCACGGTTCAATGACAACCTGATGACTGCCAGACCCGTTGCGCGCTGTGATGAAGAATCCCATGCCGGCGCGCCAGGGCCTTGCGGTCCTTGCTGTAGCCGCCACCAATCACCCCGACCACCGGAATATCCCGGCCCAGGCAATGGCGCATGACGCTTTCATCACGCGCCGCCACGCCTTCGTCCGTCAGCTTCAAATAACCCAGGGCGTCGTCCTTGTGTACATCGACCCCGGCGTCATACAACACCAGATCCGGTTGATAGAGCGGCAGCAAATAGTTGAGCGCATCGTCGACCACTTTCAGGTAGTCGGCATCGCCCATGCCCTTGGGCAACGGAATGTCCCAGTCACTTTCTGCTTTGCGTGCAGGAAAATTCTTTTCGCAGTGCAGGGAAACCGTCACTGCGTCCGGGGTGTTGTGCAGGATTCGTGCAGTCCCGTCGCCCTGATGCACGTCACAATCGAAGATCAGCACCCGATTCACCCGGCCACTTTCCAGCAGGTAATGGCTGATCACCGCCAGGTCATTGAAGATGCAAAAGCCGGCCGGGTAGTCGTAATGCGCGTGATGCGTGCCACCGGCCAAGTGACAGGCCAGTCCGTGCTCCAGCGCTTGTTCGGCCGCCAGCAACGAACCTCCGACCGCGCGCACCGTGCGCCGGGCCAAAGCTTCGCTCCAGGGCAGGCCCAAGCGCCGTTGGTCTTCACGGGACAACTCGCCACTCATGTAACGTTCGATATACGCAGCATCATGGGCGAGGGCGAGAATCTGCGCAGGGCAGAGTTCCGGGCGCAGCAGGTCGGCGTCCCGGGTCAGGCCGCTGTCCACCAGGTGATCGCGCAGCAGGCGAAACTTGTCCATGGGGAAGCGGTGATCCGCCGGGAACTCGGGGCTGTAGTCTTCGTGATAAATCAGCGGCAGCGGCATGATGATTTCATGTAGGAATGAGAGAAGGATCCTACCAGCGATGTAGACTTGCAGCATGGAAACGGGGGAACGCGATGGAGCCAATACTGGAACTCGAAAGCGCGCGACTGCTGTTGCGGCAGTGGCGCGATGACGATCTGCCGGAGTTTGCGGCGATGTGTGCCGATCCTCAGGTGATGCGCTATTTCCCGGCGCCGTTGAGTCGGCTGGAAACTGCCTCGCTGATCGGGCGCGTACGCGGGCATTTTGCCGAGCATGGTTTCGGCCTGTGGGCCCTGCAACGCAAGGACACCAGCCAGTTCATCGGCTTTACAGGGCTGGGTGTAGTGGGTTTCGACGCGCCATTCACTCCCGCGACCGAAATCGGCTGGCGCCTGGCTCGCGAACATTGGGGCCTGGGCTACGCCAGTGAAGCGGCGTGGACCGCGCTGCGGTGTGGGTTTGACCGGTTGGCGCTGAAAGAAATCGTGTCCTTTACCACGCAAACCAACACGCCTTCCGAGAAAGTCATGCAGGCCATCGGCATGCACCATGATTCAGCCGATGACTTCGAGCATCCCAGGCTCGCGGCCGATCATCCCCTGCGCCACCATGTGCTCTATCGCATCACCCGTGAACAATGGCTGCAAACCTTGCATGGATAAGCCGACGCGGACGTTTACAATGGCTCCCATATTATTGGCCCGGGCCAGAAATTGAATCGCCCGTCGCAGCCAAGACTGCGCGGCAATGTTTTGCGTGAGGAGAGTCTGAATGAGCCAAGTGTTGGATGATCTGGTCGATTTACTGACCCTGGAACCGATCGAAGAAAACCTGTTCCGTGGCCGTAGTCAGGACCTGGGTTTTCGCCAGTTGTTCGGCGGTCAGGTGATCGGTCAGTCGCTGTCGGCAGCCAGTCAGACGGTTGAAGAAGCGCGGCATGTGCATTCCATGCACGGCTATTTTCTGCGGCCGGGCGATTCCGCGTTGCCCGTGGTGTATCAGGTGGACCGGGTGCGCGACGGTGGCAGTTTCAGCACGCGCCGGGTGACGGCGATCCAGAAAGGCAATCCGATTTTCACTTGCAGCGCCTCCTTCCAGTACGACGAAAAAGGCTTCGAGCACCAGGCCGAGATGCCGGTTGTGGTCGGCCCGGAAAACCTGCCCTCGGAACTGGAACTCACCCAGCAACGGGCGCACCTGATTCCCGAGCACATGCGCGAAAAACTGCTGTGCCCGAAACCGATCGAATTTCGCCCGGTGACCGAGAAAGATCCCTACAACCCGCTGCCGTCCGACCCGATCAAGTACGCCTGGTTTCGCGCAGACGGTGCCTTGGCCGACTCGCCGGCACTACACAAATATTTGCTGGCCTATGCGTCGGATTTCGGTCTGCTGGTCACCTCGATGCAGCCCCATGGCAAAACGGTCTGGCACAAAGATATGCAAGTCGCCAGCCTCGATCACGCGCTGTGGTTCCATCAGGATCTGCGTGCCGATGACTGGTTGCTCTACGCGATGGACAGCCCGTGGGCCGGTAATTCCCGTGGCTTTAACCGTGGCAGCGTGTTCAACCGCGCCGGGCAACTGGTGGCGTCGGTCACGCAGGAAGGCCTGATTCGCCATCGCAAGGATTGGGCATGAGCCTGGCCGAGGTGCGTCACTGGGTGTTCGACATGGACGGCACCCTGACGGTGGCCGTGCATGACTTCGCGGCGATTCGCGTGGCATTGGCGATCCCGGCTGAAGACGACATCCTGACGCACCTTGCGGCATTGCCGGCCGATGAAGCGGCGGCTAAACATGCGTGGCTTCTGGAGCACGAACGGGATCTGGCGATGGGTTCGAAACCGGCGCCGGGGGCAGTTGAGCTGGTGCGGGAGTTGGCCGGGCGTGGCTATCGCCTGGGCATTCTCACGCGCAATGCCCGGGAACTGGCGCACGTCACGCTGGAGGCCATCGGCCTGGCCGACTGTTTCGCAGTGGAGGATGTGCTGGGGCGTGACGAAGCACCGCCTAAACCGCATCCCGGTGGCTTGCTGAAACTGGCCGAAGCCTGGAAGGTGCCTGCGAGCGAGATGGTGATGGTCGGTGATTACCGGTTTGATCTGGATTGCGGGCGAGCGGCGGGGGCGCGGACGGTGTTGGTGAATTTGCCGGATAACCCGTGGCCGGAGCTGACAGATTGGCATGCGGCGGATTGCGTGGCATTGCGGCAGATGCTTTTGGCTTGAGGGCCTCTTCGCGAGCAGGCTCGCTCCCACATGGGTGCTCTATAGAATACAAAATTCGTGTCCGCTAGAGATCCACTGTGGGAGCGAGCCTGCTCGCGATAGCGTCAGATCAGGCACCAACAAACTCACTGCCCAAACAACACCTTCTGCCCCTCCGGCGACGTAAACATCCCATCCCCGTTATGCCCAACTCCCGGCACGTCGACCAGTTGCTGGTTTACCCCGCGAGGATTGCGGCGCAGCAAATAATCGAAATAATTGTGCCCGCGAGCCAGGCGGTTGGCGCCCTGAGCTTGCGCCTCGCACCCCTTGTCCAGCGCCGGATGCTGCGGGTCGATGTCTTGCTTCCCGAGCAGATACGTCACGTCACGCGTGACGTAATTGCCTTCAATCTGCGGCGCCGTTTGCCCACTGGCATAGAGGGGTAAATCCGTCAGGCCATATTTCCATCGGTTAAAGCCGGGGCATTTCGCGTGATCGAATGCCATGGGCCGGCGCTCATCGAAATAGGCATACGAGGAAGGGTTGGCGACCACATAGCGGATTTTCACCCCGGCAGCGGTGAGCGCCGGTTGGTCGTGAGCCAGCAATGCATAACGTTGAACCACCTGGGCACCACCGGAATGACCGGCAATGACGATTTGTTTCACGTCCGGAAATTGTTTCCGGTCGCTGACCCTCTGGATGATCTGATCCAGTGCTCCATAGGAACTCAGCGCAAACGGGGCGGTGGATAAGCCGCCGGCCATCCAGTCATTGCCCTGCCAGCGCAGCACGGTGTCAGCCACGGGATGCAGGGCTACATCGGTTTCGTTGAGAAATTGTGGGGCGATCACCAGCGTGGTTTGGCTTTGTCCTGCCAGTTCAGCCGCCTGCTCGGCGCTCTGGCGGTAGGTTTCAGCATTGCGTAAACGGCCGTGGATGATGATCAGCACACGTTCGATTTTCTCGGGCGTCGGGCCGATGCCCACCGCCATTTCGCCTTCTTTGAGCAACAGCCGGCCGGGGCTGAGTTCTTTCACCCCATGCTCGGCAGCTTGGGTACTTGCGCAGGTAAACAGTACAGCTAACAGCCACTTATTCATTTACAGGTTTTTCGCCGCAAAGGTATCGCACTGGCCCACCTGGCCTTGTGCAAATCCGGTTTTGAACCAGCGCATTCTTTGCGCTGACGTGCCATGGGTAAACGAGTCCGGTACCACTCGGCCCTGACCTTGCTGCTGCAAGCGGTCGTCGCCGATGGCGTTGGCGGCGTTCAAGGCTTCTTCGATATCGCCGGGTTCCAGCCAGTTCAGACGCTGTTGCGCATGATTGGCCCAGACCCCGGCCAGGCAATCGGCCTGCAATTCCTGACGCACGAGTAAACCGCCATCGCCTTCCATTTGCCGGCCTTGCGCGCGGGCAGTCTGAATTTTCGCTGAAACGCCGAGCAAGGTCTGAACGTGGTGTCCGACTTCGTGAGCGATCACGTAGGCCTGAGCGAAGTCGCCGGCGGCGGCAAAGCGTTGCGACATTTCCTGGAAGAACGCCATGTCCAGGTAGACCTTCTGGTCGGCCGGGCAATAGAACGGACCGGTTGCCGATGTCGCCAGACCACAGGCGGAATTGACGCGATTGCTGAACAGCACGAGGGTCGGGTCTTTATATTGCCGACCTGCCTGCTGGAAAATCTGACCCCAGGTGTCTTCGGTATCGCCAAGGATAGAACGCACGAATTCGGCGCCTTCGTCATTGGCCGGCGGCGCCTTGCGGGTTTGGTTGGTGGCCGGTGCCGATTGCTCGCTCATTTGCCCGGTGAGTTGTCCGAGGATCTGCAGCGGGTCCTGCCCGGTGATCCAGCCGATGCCGACAATCAGAATAATCGCGGTCAGGCTCAAGCCCTTGCCGCCACCGAAACGCATCCCACCGCCACCACCGCCGACATCATCACCACGGGCATCGACCACGTTGTCACTGCGTCGGCCTTTTTTCCATAGCATGTGGGAATCCTCTGATTGTCCGTGGAGATGAGTGTTGCTGGTGCGGTGGAACGACGCCAGTCCGGTCGTCCGGGATTCTGTGTGTGCCCCTGTAGGAACATGGATAGCCCGTCGAATTCCTTAAGGCGACGGGTTTTTATGGAATGGGTTAATGGCCACTACTTATCGACCGTTGAGTTCCAGATTTCGCGTTATTCGGTTCATCTTCTAGAATCAGGCAAATTGTGTGTGGAATCTCCCATGGCCGGCAGTCAGATCGAACGTGTTTTCAGCGTGCTGGAAAGTCTTACCAGTGACCCTCGGGGTCTGCCGATGCAGACGTTGGCAGAGCAACTGGACATCCCTAAAAGCGCGACCCATCGCTTGCTTGCCGAGCTGATCCGCTTGGGTTACGTGCGGCAGAATCCGGATAACCTGCGCTATCACCTGTCGACCAAACTGGTGGCGATGGGGTTTCGTTATCTGGCGGGCAGTGGTGCGGATATCGTGCAGCCGGTGCTGGATCGCCTGGCGGAGGAAACCGGTGAACTGGTGCGCCTGGGCGTCATTGAAGGCGAGCGGCAGATCTGGATCGCCAAGTCTCAAGGCGCGCGGTCCGGCCTGCGATACGACCCGGACATGGGCCGCGATGCGCCGTTGTTCTATACCGCGTCGGGCCACGCGTGGCTGGCGTGCATGAGCGATGCCGAAGCGTTGTCGCTGGTAGAGCGTCAGGGCGATGAGCGGCCGAAGGACCTGGGGCCGAATGCGCCACGTTCCAATATTGAACTGCTGGAGCGTCTGCGTCTGGCGCGCGAACAGGGTTACGCCTGGGTTGAAGAGAGTTCGGCGGTGGGCACCTCGGCCATTGCTGCCGTGGTGCGACACCCGAGCGAAGGGCGGGTAATCGGGGTGTTGAGCATAGCCGGACCCAGTGCGCGCATGCCCGGGGCGCGGCTGCATGAATTGGCACCGCTGTTGTTGGCGTTTGCCCAAGAGTTGTCGGCAGCGAGCCTTGCTTCAGAGTTGTTCAGTTAACTCGGACATACCCCCATTCCAATGTGAACTCTGTTCATCGGAAAACCGTGCGTTGTTCGAACACTTTCGGCTTATGCTTATATAGGAATCTGGAACCAGGTTCTAAATTATTGGAATTCGCCAGGCACAAGGGAACCCATATGACCGTCAGCACCCCGCTCTCCGGCGTAAATCGCCCCTTCAAAGGGATTTTGCTGATCGTTCTCGCCACCTTCCTCTTTTCCAGCCATGACGCCATATCGAAATACCTCTTGGGCTTTTACCCGATGGTCATGATCGTTTGGGCGCGTTATGTGGTTCACACCTTGTTGATGGCCGGGATTTTTCTGCCGCAATCCGGATTGGGCGTGCTGCGTACCAAGCGGCCTTTGCTGCAGACAATGAGAGCGCTGTGTCTGTTGGGCACCAGTCTGTTTTTCACCACTGGTTTGCAATACATCCCGTTGGCCGAAGCCACGGCGGTCAACTTTCTTGCGCCGGTGCTGGTCACTGCGTTGTCGGTGCCGTTGCTGGGTGAGCACGTCACCCGTGGCCAGTGGATCGCGGTGATTTGTGGGTTTATCGGCGTATTGATCATCGTCCACCCAGGGGGTGATTTGTTCACGCCTGCGGTGCTGTTGCCGTTCTGCTCGGCGCTGTTTTTCTGCTTCTATCAATTGCTCACCCGCAAGCTCAGCAACATCGACAGCCCGACTACCAGTAACTTCTTCGCCGGCCTGTGCAACACCTTGGTGATGTGTGTGCTGGTGCCGTTCTTCTGGCAAATGCCAACCTTTGGGCACGGCTTGCTGATGGTGGCCTTGGGGGCTTGCGGGATGACGGCTCACTTGTTTCTGACTCAGGCGTTCCGCTACGCCGCGCCTGCGCTGCTGGCACCCTTCGGCTATTGCCAGATTGTGTTTGCCGGTCTGCTGGGCTGGCTGCTGTTTTCCCACACGCCGACCCTGACCACCGTGGTCGGGATCGCGGTGATTTGCTGCAGCGGTTTGGCGGCAGCGTGGCAGCAGAGTCGTCGATAAACTGCCAAACGAACTGTGGGAGCGAGCCTGCTCGCGAAGGCGTCAGGTCAGTCAACGCCGATGTTGAATGACAGTACGCTTTCGCGAGCAGGCTCGCTCCCACAGGGATTGTGGTGACCTTTCTTTATTCGGTAACGGCAGGAATCTTGCGCGGTGCCATGAAGTACATCCAGATCAGGGCAATGAAGTACATCGCCGGGATCAGGGTGAACAGCACGGTGTAGTTGTTGTTGGTGACGGTCAGAATGTGGCCGACCAACTGCGTCATGAACATCCCGCCGATGGCTGCGCACATGCCGCCAAAACCAAATACCGTACTCATCATGTGTTTAGGCGTGTAGTCCATCACCAGGCTCCAGATATTCGCGGTCCAGGCCTGGTGCGCGCCGATGGCCAGGGAGATGGCGGCCACCGCGACCCACAGACTGCTCGAACCGGCCGCCATGACCACGCCGATGATGCAGCAGGCGAACAGGAACATGGACATCAATCGCGCCTTGATCGGGTTGACCCCGCGGCCGATCAGGAACGAGGAGAGGATCCCGCCACCGACACTGCCGAAGTCTGCCGTCAGGTAGATGATGATCAGCGGAATACCCATCTGAGTCACGTTGATCCCCAGGTTGTATTGCTGATTGAGGAACGGCGGCAGCCAATACAGGTAGAACCAGAACACCGGTGCAGTCATCGAGTAGGCGAGGGCGAAGGCCCAGGTGCCGCGCATGCGCAGGATTTTCGAGAACGGCACGCGGGCCTGTTCCGGCTCGACTTCTTTCTGGATGTAGTCCAGTTCCGATTGTTTGACGCTCGGGTGATCTTCCGGGTTGAAATACTTCAAGCCCCAGAACAGCAACCAGATCGCGCCCAGTGCCGCCATGCACAGGAACGCAGCTTGCCAGCCCCAGACCTGAAGGATCAGCGGCAACAGCATCGGGGTGAACATCGCACCGACGTTGGTGCCGGCATTGAAGATGCCGGTGGCCACGGCGCGTTCGCCGGCCGGGAACCACAGGCGCGTGGTCTTCACGCAGGCGGGGTAGTTGGCGGCTTCCGTCAGGCCGAGGATGAATCGGCAGACCATAAAGCCGACGGCCGAAGTGGCCAGGCCGTGGGCGCCGGTGGCGATACTCCAGAGCAGCACGGCGCAGAAGAACACGCGCTTGACGCCGACCCGGTCGATCAACCGGCCTTGCAGCACGAAACCGATGGCGTAGCCGACCTGGAACCAGAAGTTGATGTTGGCGTAGTCCATCGCCGTCCAGCTCATTTCCTTGGCGAGGATGGGCTGCATGACGCCCAGGGCGGCACGGTCGATGTAGTTCAGTGTCGTTGCGAAAAACACCAGCGCCAGCATGCCCCAACGGGTTTTGCCGACTGCCATGGCGCCGCGGATCTTGTCGCCGATGCTGTCGTTGGCAGGAGTCATGGAGGAGTGCTCCACGGGAGAACTTTGAGAAGGAGTCATGTAGTCCACCGATTCTTTTTATGTGGTGTTCCGGGTCTTTGGTAACCGGGCCCGAGGTTCATGATCGGGCTCAATGTGAGTAAATGTTGCGGAGTGGACAAAAAATCGTCAATTCGCCAAAGGCCATTCTGTTCGATAATCGCACGCAAAACTAACCGGATAGTACACTTTGCATTGCTGTGCGATTCCGCCAGGCCAATAATTCCCCCTCGTTAAACGCGATCCTTGTAGCAGCTGGCGAAGCCTGCGTCCGGCTGCGAAGCAGTCGTAAACCCTGTGCACGCGGTTTACCTGTATGACCGCGTCGCCTGAATTCACGACTGCTTCGCAGCCGGACGCAGGCTTCGCCAGCTGCTACATAAAGCGTGCGATATCGATAACAAGATTGTCTCCACCACCGGGAGTCGAAATATGCAGCGTTCCATTGCCACCGTTTCCTTGAGCGGTACCCTGCCGGAAAAACTCGAAGCCATTGCAGCCGCCGGTTTTGACGGGGTGGAGATTTTCGAGAATGACCTTCTCTACTACGACGGTAGCCCACGGGAGGTCAAACAGATGTGCGCCGATCTCGGGATCGCGATCACACTGTTTCAACCGTTCCGCGACTTCGAAGGTTGCCGCCGTGACCGACTGCCGCGCAATCTGGAACGGGCCGAGCGCAAGTTCGACTTGATGCAGGAACTGGGCACCGACCTGGTGTTAGTGTGCAGTAACGCGTCCGCCGATTCTGTCGGCGATGAGCAAATCCTCGTCGACGACTTGCGCCTGCTGGCCGAACGCGCGGGCGCGCGTGGTCTGCGGATCGGTTACGAAGCCCTGGCTTGGGGCCGGCATGTGAACACTTATCAACAGGTGTGGAACATCGTCCGTCAGGCCGATCACCCCAACCTCGGCGTGTTGCTCGACAGCTTTCACACCCTGTCTCTCAAGGGCGATCCGAGTGCCATCGCCGAGATTCCTGGCGACAAGATTTTCTTCGTGCAAATGGCCGACGCGCCGATCCTGGCCATGGATGTTCTGGAGTGGAGCCGGCATTTTCGCTGCTTTCCGGGTCAGGGCGAATTCGATTTGCCGGGGTTCCTCGCACCGATCATCAAGAGCGGCTACACCGGGCCGCTGTCGCTGGAAATCTTCAACGACGGTTTCCGCGCCGCGCCCCCTCGGGCCAATGCCGCTGACGGTTTGCGTTCGTTGCTGTACCTCGAAGAGAAAACCCGCGAGCGTCTGGCGCAAGAAGCCAAACCTGCCGGCCACCCGGAAATTTTGTTCGAGACACCGAAAGCCAGCGAATACAACGGCGTCGAGTTTCTGGAATTCGCCGTGGACGAAAGCCTCGGCGCCAAGCTCTCCCATTGGCTGGAGCGCCTGGGTTTCGTCAAGGCCGGGCAACATCGCTCCAAGAGCGTAAGCCTGCTTCGCCAGGGCGATATCAACCTGATCCTCAACTCTGAGCCTTACTCGTTCGCCCACAGCTTTTTCGAAGCGCATGGTCCGTCGCTGTGCGCCACCGCCGTGCGAGTCAAAGACAGTGCGAGCGCGCTGGCACGGGCCGTGGCTTACAAAGGTCAGCCGTATCGCGGACTGGTTGGCCCCAATGAATTGGAATTGGCGGCGGTACGTGCACCGGATGGCAGCCTGATTTATCTGGTGGACCAGCACGCTGACGTCTACGGCACCGACTTCAATCTGGACCCAGCCGCCGTGTCCAGTGGCGGCCTCAAGCGTATCGACCACATGGCCATGGCCTTGCCAGCCGACAGCCTCGACAGTTGGGTGCTGTTCTACAAGAGCTTGCTGGATTTCGAAGCCGATGACGAAGTGGTGTTGCCCGACCCGTACGGCCTGGTAAAAAGTCGCGCGCTACGCAGCCGTGATAGTTCGATCCGCTTGCCGTTGAACATTTCCGAGAACCGCAACACCGCAATCTCACATGCGCTGTCGAGTTATCGCGGTTCCGGTGTGCATCACATCGCGTTTGATTGTGATGACATCTTTGCGCAAGTCAGCCGGGCGAAAGAGGCGGGCGTGCCGTTGCTGGACATCCCGCTCAATTACTACGATGACCTCGCCGCGCGCTTCGACTTCGATGACGAATTCCTCAGCGAACTGGCCTATTACAACGTTCTGTACGACCGCGATGCCCTGGGCGGCGAGCTGTTTCATGTGTACACCGAGCCGTTCGAAGGGCGGTTCTTCTTTGAAATCATTCAGCGCAAGAACGGCTATGCTGGTTACGGCGCGGCCAACGTCGCGGTTCGACTGGCGGCGATGGCCAAATCCCGCAGCGGGGCCATTCGTCAGGCCAAGTTGTAGGAAAATCGTAAGCGTCGATCACAAACCGCTGCCGCACGGCTTCCTTCGCTGTGCGGCGCGGCCCATAATCGCCAGCCTGTGCAGTGATGGCCGTGAGCCCGCAATGACAATGACTTCTGAACGCTCCGCAGTGCCCGGCGAACCCCTCGTCGAGCCTCGCAAAAGCCGCAAAAACAATCCGGAAAAGACCCGCGAGAACATCCTTCAAGAGGCGATTGTCGAGTTCGTCCAGCAGGGACTTTCCGGGGCTCGCGTCGATGCAATCGCCGAGCGCATCCACACCTCAAAACGCATGATCTATTACTACTTCGGCAGTAAAGAGCAGCTGTACGTTGAAGTGCTGGAAAAGCTCTACGGGGACATTCGCAGCACCGAAAACCGTCTGCTCCTGACCGAGCTGGCGCCGGTCGAGGCGATTCGTCGTCTGGTGGAGTTCACGTTCGACCACCATGATCGCAATGTCGATTTCGTGCGCATCGTCAGCATCGAGAACATTCACAACGCTGAATTCGTGAAGCGCTCCGATGCGATCAAGGCGATGAACAATACGCTCCTCGATTCACTGGGCGAGATTTTGCGTCGCGGTGCCGAGGAGGGCGTATTCCGAAGCGGACTTGATGCGCTGGATGTGCATCTGTTGATCAGTTCGTTCTGCTTCTATCGCGTGTCGAACCGTCATACCTTCGGTGAGATTTTTCAGATCGACTTGCCGGATGAAGCCATCAAGCAGCGTCATCGGGCGATGATTTGCGAGTCGGTGTTGCGCTACCTGCAGGCTTGATATGCAGTGAGGGGATTGCCCCCTCACTGCATCCACTCAGCCATTCATGCTCTGGAAATGCGCGAGCATTCGCTGCGCATCCGGCACCACGCCGCTGATCAATTCAAACGCCTTCACCGCCTGAAACACCGCCATGTTGCCGCCATCCAGGGTGCGGCAACCAAGGGCGCGAGCATTGCGCAACAATTCGGTTTCCAGCGGGAAGTAAACGATCTCCGCCACCCACAACTCGGGGCGAAGCAACTCCACCGGCACCGGCATTCCCGGCAGTTTTTTCATGCCCATGGGCGTGGTATTCACTAAACCATCCGCTTGGGCCATGGTGCTTGGCAACTCATGCCCGGACACCGCTCGGCCGGCGCCAAAATGCTGATTGAGGTTGTCCGCCAGGGCCTGCGCCCGGCTGATTTCCACGTCGAAAATACTCAGCAGTTGTACGCCTTCGCTCAATAGCGCGTGGGCCACTGCCGCGCCTGCGCCTCCGGCACCCATCTGTACGACATGCTCACGGGCAGCGTCCTTCAAGCCCCGGCGAAAACCTTCGGCAAAACCCAGGCAATCGGTGTTGTGGCCGATGCGTTTGCCGTCTTTCAACACCACGGTATTCACCGCGCCGATGCCGCGCGCTTCAGGCGACAGTTCGTCGAGCAACGGGATGATCGCCTGCTTGCACGGGAAGGTGATGTTCAGCCCGGTGAAACTCATGCGCTCGGCCGCCATCAGCAGGTCGGGCAGGGCACTGCTATCGAGCTGCAACTGATCCAGGTCGATCAAGCGATAGAGGTAGCGCATGCCCTGCGCGTCGCCTTCGTGCTCGTGCATCGCGGGTGTGCGGGACGCCTGAATGCCGGCGCCGATCAGCCCGGCCAATACGGTGTTGTGCTGAGTCATCGCGTTCACCTCTTCAATTGCAGACTGAAATGCTCAAGCGCCAGGCGATAGCCGAGGCTGCCGAAGCCGGCCAGCACGGCGGTAGCGATGGCCGAGACGAACGAGTGATGCCGGAAAGGCTCACGAGCGTGGACGTTCGACAGGTGAACTTCGATCACGGGCAGTTCGCTGGCGACGAGGGCGTCGCGGATCGCCACCGAGGTGTGAGTCCACGCGGCCGGATTGATCACAATCCCGGCGCAACGACCGCGAGCGGCGTGAATCCAGTCGAGCAACTCACCTTCGTGGTTAGTCTGGCGAAACTCCACGGCCAGGCCGAATTCTTCAGCGGCACGTCCGCACAGCGCAGAGATGTCTGCCAGGGTTTCGTGACCATAAGTCGCCGGTTCACGGGTGCCGAGCAGGTTCAGGTTCGGGCCGTTGAGCACCAGAACGATAGGGGGCATCGAGGGTCTCTCCACTTATTGTTTTTGGAATCGGCTGTCGTTTCAGCCTGTGGAGATAAATTGTACTAGCTAGTTAGTTTGGTCAATTGAAGAGATGTTTCGGTCGTGATTTGTGGGCGGTGATCGGACAGTTTCGGCGTTTATCGGGGCAGATGCTCAATCAGGAAATCGATAAAGGCGCGCAACTTCAGGGGCACATGGCGGCTTTGCGGATACAGCAACGTGAACGGTCGCGAACGTCCGTTGTACGGCTTCAACACCTCCACCAGCGAGCCATCGGCCAGTTCGTTTTCGACGATAAACCGGTACGTCTGAAACAGTCCTGCCCCGTGTTTGGCCAGGGTCACGCCGCCGAGCACATCGTCGGAGCAGCTGAGATTGCCCTCGGCGAGAATCTCCCGCGGTGTGCCGTTGTCATTGAACAACCAGGCAATTCGCCGGCCGCTGCTGGGCAGTTCGTATTGAATGCATTCGTGTTGCGCCAGGTCGTCCAGGGTTTGTGGAACGCCCGCTCGCATTAGGTAATCGGGACTGGCGATCAGCACCAACGCAGCGTCCTCCAGATGTCGGGCGATCAAGCCTGAGTCCGGAATTGCTCGTACGCGGATGGCCATGTCATAGCCCTCGCCAACGAAATCGATATTGCGATTGCTGATGTGCGACTCGACCTTTACCTCGGGAAAGCGCGCCCGAAACGCCGGTAGCAACGGCAAGATCCGGTGGTGTGCATACGTCGTTGGGATACTGATCCGCAACGTGCCGGACGGTTGCTGCTGCTGGCCCATGACCTCGCGTTGCGCCTCGACCAGTTGTGCCAATGCCTGACGACATTCTTCGTAATACCGGCGGCCACTGTCGGTCAACTTCACGCTACGGGTGGTGCGCGCGAACAGCCGCACGCCCAGGCGTTCTTCCATGCGCGATACCGAACGGCTGACGGCGGCCGGGGTCACACCCGCCACCAGCGCGGCAGCGGTAAAGCTCCCGGCCTCGGCCGCCAGGCAAAACAGTTCGATACTGCCCAGCTGAAGATCATCGAAGACTCGCTGCATGATTGATTACACCGGGGATCAAATGAGGAACTCAATGGCGTCACTTTAGATGAAATCGTCGTGGCAGTACTCAACAGAAGCGGCGGCTTTTTGCAGGTGTGGTGAAAGGATTGCTTACTATTTGGCGCGGTAATCGGGCAGTCAAAAAGTGCTCAAGCGCTAGTCTGAAAGTCGGATTGATCATCAAACGGATCAGCACCTGTCATCGGGTTCTTCAAGGAAAGGAGAATCTTTGTACTCTATAACCTAACGGATGGGTTAGCATGAATGTATGTCGCTACAAGGGCTTTTCATTGGTCGTCATGCTGCGCGATGAACATTGCCCGCCTCATGTTCACGTTGATGCCCGAACGTGGAGCGCACGCTTCAAATTCAGTTTCTGGCACAACGGCGTGGAGCTGTGGGATGTCGTCCCTCATTCGCAGCGCCCCCCTTCAGCGGTGTTGGAGGGATTGCGTCAGGCGCTGCGGCAACCGGCGCATTTACGGCGAGCACGTGGCATCTGGTGGAGCAAATTGCGCACAGCTTGCCTTGATAATCAGTTGTGGGATTGGGAGGGCAATGAAGTGGTGGTGATGAAACGTATTGCCAGCACGACCTACCTGATTGGCTCGGCCAGTTACGAAGCCGAAGCGAACAAAACGTTGTTGGCCCTGTTGGGGGCTGTGGAGGGAGTGGAAATCGAATTATGAAAACCATACAGGCGAGCATTCAGGCGGATCGCCCCGTCACGGAAGAATCACTGGATCAGGCGATTCAGCGAGGCGAATTGAGTCGCCGTAGCGGTTTGAATGCCACAGCAGTGACATGGTCAGGACATTGCCTGGTCATCGGCTTTGAGGACGGCAGTGGCGTCCTGCTACCGGCGAAGAACTACCCGGAGTTTGATGGCTTTGACGATGGGGACTTCGTTGATTTGAAGGTCGGTTTTTCGGGAACCGCGCTCTGCCATGAAGGCAGGGATTTACAGGTGTCCATCGCTGGATTGATTTCAGCGAGCAAGCCACTGATGGACATGGCGTCTTCAGTCATCGCCGCGCGCAATGGTCGTCAGAGCAGTGTTGCCAAGGCCGAGGCTGCGCGGGCCAATGGCAAAAAGGGCGGGCGCCCGCGCAAGGCGGATTCGGCTCTTTGATTCGCCCACAAAAAAGCCGTCGTCATGACGGCTGATTTGTACAGGCAACTGCAATCAACGGCGGGTCAACAACACCCCGGATTCCATGTGATGCGTCCACGGGAACTGGTCAAACATCGCGCACTGAGTGATGCGATGCGTGTCATGCAGCTGGGCGATGTTCGCCGCCAGCGTTTCCGGGTTGCAGGAGATGTAGAGGATGTTGTCGAAGCGTCGGGTCAACTCGCAGGTGTCCGGGTCCATGCCGGCACGGGGCGGGTCGACGAATACGCTACCGAACTCGTAGCTCTTGAGGTCGATGCCGTGCAGGCGACGGAACGGGCGGACCTCGTTCAGCGCTTCGGTCAGCTCTTCAGCGGACAGACGCACCAACGTAACGTTATTCACGGCGTTTTCGCTGAGGTTGCTCAGGGCTGCGTTGACCGAGGTCTTGCTGATTTCGGTGGCCAGCACTTTGCGTACGCGAGTGGCGAGCGGCAGGGTGAAGTTGCCGTTGCCGCAGTACAACTCCAGCAAATCGTCGCTGCGATCGCCCAATGCCTCGTAAGCCCAGTTGAGCATCTTCTGGTTCACGGTGCCGTTGGGCTGGGTGAACGCGCCTTCCGGCTGGCGATAGCTGAAAGTGCGACCGCCGACATCGAGCCTCTCGACTACATAGTCGTGACCGATTACTTCGCGTTTGCCTTTCGAGCGACCGATGATACTGACGTTCAGGTCAGCCGCCAGTTTCGTGGCGGCTGCATGCCAATGCTCGTCCAGCGGGCGGTGATAGCACAGGGTGATCATCGCATCGCCGGCCAGGGTGGTCAGAAACTCCACCTGAAACAGCTTGTGGCTCAGCGCCGCACTGGCTTTCCATGCCGCTTTGAGCTGTGGCATCAACTGATTGATGCGCACGCTGGCGATTGGAAATTCTTCGATCAGGATCGGCGTACGTTTGTCTTCCTGGGAAAACATCGCGTAGTGCCGCTCACCGGCTTCACGCCACAGGCGGAATTCGGCGCGCAGGCGAAAGTTTTGCAGCGGTGAGTCGAACACCACAGGTTCTGGCGCATCGAACGGGGCCAGCAGGTCACGCAGGCGCGTGACCTTTTCTTCGAGCTGAACGGCGTAGGCCTGGGAATCAAAAGTCATGCGTTGAACCAACCCAGCTTGATCACGAACAGAATCGACAGAATCACCAGCGCCGGGTTCAGGTCACGGGTACGCCCGGACAGCAGCTTGATCGCGGTCCAGGAAATGAAACCGAAGGCGATGCCGTTGGCGATGGAATATGTAAACGGCATGGCCAGCGCGGTGATCACGACCGGTGCGGCAACGGTGATGTCGTCCCATTCTATTTCGGCCAGGCCGGAGGTCATCAGTACGGCGACGAACAACAGGGCCGGTGCCGTGGCGAATGCCGGAACGCTGGAGGCCAATGGCGAGAAAAACAGCGCCAGCAGGAACAGAAGCGCCACCACAACGGCGGTCAGGCCGGTGCGGCCACCGGCACTCACGCCAGCTGCGGATTCGATATAGCTCGTAGTGGTCGAGGTGCCCAACAGCGAGCCGGCCATGGCCGCGGTACTGTCGGCGACCAGCGCGCGACCCATTTTCGGCATCCGGCCGTCCTTATCCATCAGGCCGGCGCGCTTGGCGACGCCGATCAGGGTGCCGGAGTTGTCGAACAGGTCAACAAACAGGAAGGCGAAAATCACGCTGATCAGACCGATGTCGAGTGCACCTTTGATGTCCAGTTGCAAGAAGGTCGGGGCCAGGGAGGGCGGCATCGACATCACGCCGCCGAACGGGGTGAAGCCCATCACGATCGAAATGATGGTCACCACCAGAATGCCGATCAGCACCGCTCCGCGCACTTTCAGCGCTTCGAGGGCAACAATCAGGGCAAAACCCAGGGTTGCGAGAATCGGCGCCGGTTGTTTCAGGTCACCGAGGCCGACCATGGTCGCCGGGTTGCTGACTACGATGCCGGCGTTGTGCAGGGCGATCAGCGCCAGGAACAGGCCGATACCGGCCGCAATCGCCGAGCGCAGCGGCAAGGGGATGCTGTAGATGATCCATTCGCGGATGCGGAAGATCGACAGCAGGAAGAAGCACACCGCCGAGATGAACACCGCGCCCAGCGCCACTTGCCAGGTATGGCCCATGTGCAGGACCACGGTGTAGGAGAAGAAGGCGTTGAGGCCCATGCCCGGCGCCAGCGCGATCGGGTAGTTGGCGATCAGGCCCATCATTGTGGAGCCAAAGGCCGCGGCCAGACAGGTGGCCACGAACACCGCGCCCTTGTCCATGCCGGTCTCGCCGATGATGCTCGGGTTGACGAACAGAATGTAGGCCATGGCCAAGAAAGTCGTGACGCCCGCCAGAATCTCGGTCCGCACGTTGGTGTTGTGTGCTCTGAGTTGAAACAGCCTTTCCAGCATGTCCGCTCCCCGTGGCGCGCCCGGCGCCGTGAATGTATCGACCTCAACAGCAAAGCACAGACCGCTGAACGCGCCTGGGAAATTACAGTGGGCCGGAAAAAGCCGCGCATCATACCAGTCGCGTGGGGTTATGGCTGCTTATGGCTGCGATCGTCGTCGATGTTTTGCCGTCAAGTGAAGTGAGCCATACTGCGCGCCGGTTTTGGGAGACGCTATGTATTGCATGAAAAAGCCTGTGATCGCCGTGATTGGCGTCGTATTTGCCTTGTTGCTGGGCGCGCAAAACGCCTGCGCCGCGATGGCGCCACCGTTGAGCCAGCTGAAAGTGCTCAAGGTCGAATCGCCAGGGTGTGGTTTTGAAGACATTGCCGAGGGGCAGGAACAGACGCGCTGCGACCACAGCGGCCCGAGTATCAAGGTCTATGTGTTGGAAGTCGGCTATGGACGTCAGGCATTTGTGGCGCTGGACGGTTTTGAACTGAACGGCACCCGCACGCCGGTCTGTGCGTTTGATACCGGTAACCTGACCGAGTGCACCGCCGGTAGAAAAACCGTCGGGTACCTGTATGTCCTGGACCTTGCCGGCAAGCAGAACGGCGTATTCACCTTCAGCAATACCTCGATCAACGCGCCGGGCAACACCCTGTCGACGCAGCTCTATATCAAATAACGGCAGCAAGTAACGGCTGCGCCCGAACAAGCGTGAGGAAAGCTGACTAAGCTTTAAAGATCATCTTGTGGACTGCACTCATGACCTCTAGAGCTTTGATTACCCTCGCCGAGGGCATTGATGACCTGCAAACAGTGACCCTGATCGATGTGCTGCGCCGCGCCAACGTTGAAGTGGTGGTGGCCAGCATCGAGGGGCGGCGCATGCTCACCTGCGCCCGTGGCACGCGACTGACGGCCGATGCCATGCTGGTGGATTTGCTGGCCCAGACGTTCGACCTGATCGCGTTGCCTGGCGGCGCCGTTGGCGCACAACACCTGGCCGCTCATCAACCCCTGCAACAACTGATCAAGGATCAGGCCGCCGCCGGGCGCTTGTTCGCGGGTATCGCCGAAGCCCCGGCGGTCGCGCTGCAACAGTTTGGTGTGTTGCGTCAGCGGCGCATGACGTGCCTGCCCTCGGCCAGTCATCAGCTGTTGGGCTGCAACTTCGTCGACCAACCGGTAGTGGTCGACGGCAACTGCGTGACCGCCCAGGGTTCCGGGGCCGCCTTGGCATTTGCCCTGACGCTGGTGGAACAACTCTGCGGTAAAGCCACACGTGCGGCGGTGGCGGGGGAGTTGCTGGTATAGGAAATGTCAGGCGTGGATGGCAATGGGTTCTATCGCCGGTTGCTCGCGGTGTTCTGCTTGCCAGAGATCGAAATCGGTCTGAACCCCTAGCCACATGCGTGCCTTGCCAATTCCCGCTCGCTCCAGGCGCACCGCCAAGTCCGGGCTGATCGGCGCGTGACCATGCAATACCCGAGAAAGGTGCGGCCGTGCAAAACCCAGATGGCGGGCCAGTTCTGTAACGCTGATGCCGAGTTCGGGCAAGACATCCATCAATAGAGTTTCGCCAGGGTGTGGCGGGTTGTGCATGGGCATTGCCTGCCTCCTGTCAGTGGTAGTCCAGATAGTCGACCAGTTCGATGTCTGAACCGATAAACCGAAAAACAACTCGCCAGTTCCCTGAAACACTCAGTGACCAGAATTCGGCCAATTGCCCTCTGAGTGGATGCAGCCGCCATCCCGGAATATCGAGGTCGCCGGGTAGTGCTGCCCGGTCCATGAACTGAAGCATTCGAGACAGACGCTTCGCATGGTCTGCGCGAATCCCGCGAGTCGAACCTGTTTCATAGAAGCCACGAAGGCCCTTGTGCTGAAAGGATTTGATCATGGGTTGAGTGTAAGGCGATACATTACACCGAAGGCGGTATCTATGTATTGCACCTGGTCGGCAAATTTATGCCAGCTACTTGGTTCAGACCTTCACTTCTTCCACCGGCACATGCATGCGGTCGCGGTTGGCCAGGCTTGGGAACAGTTTCACCCAGACCCCGGTCACCACCAGGGTGCCGATCCCGCCCATGACCACTGCTGGCACGGTGCCGAACCAGTGGGCCGTCAGCCCGGATTCGAACTCGCCCAATTGGTTCGACGCGCCGATGAACAGGCCGTTGACGGCGCTGACCCGGCCACGCATTTCGTCCGGGGTTTCCAGCTGCACGAAGGAGGCGCGGATCACCATGCTGATCATGTCTGCCGCGCCCAGCACCACCAGCACCGCAAGCGAGAACCAGAACGAGGTCGAGAGGCCGAAGGCGATGGTGGCCACGCCGAACACACCCACCGCCGTGAACATTACCCGTCCGACGTTGCGCTCAACCGCATATCGAGCCAGGAACAACGACATCAATAACGCGCCGACTGCCGGTGCGGAACGCAGCAGGCCCAGCCCCCACGGACCTGTGAGCAGGATGTCCTTGGCAAACACTGGCAGCAGCGCCGTCGCGCCACCGAGCAAGACTGCAAACAGGTCCAGAGAGATCGCCCCGAGAATGTCCGGGCGACTGCGAATGAAGCGGATGCCTGCCAGCAATGAATCCAGCGTCGCCTTGCCCTTGTTCAGCGGCGTTTGTCGGGCCGGCAGGTTGAGCATTAATACGCAGGCGATGATGTAGATAATCACCGTCGGGCCATACACCCAGACACTGCCGAAGGCATACAGCAAACCACCGAGCGCCGGGGCGACAATGGTGGCCGATTGTTGTGCCGACTGTGCGGCGGCCACGGCGCGGGGAAACAGCGCGCTGGGCACGATGCTCGGTAACAGGGCTTGAGTAGTGGGCATTTCAAATGAACGCGCAGCACCGAGCAGGAACGCAAGGATGAAGATCATCTCCCGGGTGACATGATCGGTGGCACTGCCAATGGCCAGCGACAAGGCAATCAGCGCTTGCAGGGACTGGCAAATCGCCGCGACTTTACGCCGGTCATAGCGGTCCGCGACGTGTCCGGTGTGCAGCATGAACAGCACGCGCGGCGCAAATTCCACCAATCCGACCAGACCCAGATCGAGCACGTTACCGGTCAGTTGATACAGGTTCCAGCCAATAGCCACCGTGAGCATCTGAAAACCACTGGCGGTAAACACCCGAGCCAGCCAGAAAGCGATGAAAGGACGGTGGTGACGTAACAGCAAGGGCTCTTGGCTGGGCATCTGCGGGGAAATCTAGGAGGGGGGAAGGGCGAGATTATCACCAACCTGTAACCAGAAGTTGCAGCCACCAAAAATTTAGTTAGCTAGATACCGATCCCGAAAATGCCCAACTCTCCCACAGGGAACGTATTGCGACGCATGTCCAAGGTCATGGGGCAAGTTGTCACGCGGCAAAAGACCACGCGGGTCATGGCCGGAAATGGGACTACTCTTTCAACATTGATTGATCCAGATCAAAACACCAAAAGGAATTGATCCGACGGCCATCCGGCCAGACTCCCTGCGTTGTGATGCTGTTAAAAAAAGAACGAATTCGAATTCGCCGCACTCCATAACCGTGGGGGCCGTTGGGTGCAGGCTTCCAGCCAGCAGCCGTATTACCTGACAGAGGAAGACTTATGTTCGGTTTAGAGGCACTTGATCTCGCCCGAATTCAGTTCGCGTTTACTATCTCGTTTCACATCCTGTTCCCTGCCATCACCATTGGCCTGGCGAGTTACCTGGCGGTGCTCGAAGGCTTGTGGCTGAAAACCCATAACGACACATACCGCGACCTGTACCATTTCTGGTCGAAAATCTTTGCCGTCAACTTCGGCATGGGCGTGGTCTCCGGGCTGGTGATGGCTTATCAATTCGGCACCAACTGGAGCCGCTTTTCGGACTTCGCCGGTTCGGTGACCGGGCCATTGCTGACGTACGAGGTGCTGACAGCCTTCTTCCTCGAAGCCGGTTTCCTGGGCGTCATGCTGTTCGGCTGGAACAAGGTCGGACGCAATTTGCACTTCTTCGCCACGGTCATGGTGGCCATCGGCACACTGATCTCGACCTTCTGGATTTTGGCCTCCAACAGCTGGATGCAAACACCGCAGGGTTTCGAAATCATTAATGGCCAGGTGATCCCCACCGACTGGCTGGCGGTGATCTTCAACCCTTCGTTCCCCTATCGACTTCTGCACATGGCAACGGCGGCGTTCGTGGCCACGGCGTTTTTCGTCGGATCTTCGGCGGCCTGGCACTTGCTGCGCGGCAAGGACAACCCGGCCATCCGCACGATGCTGTCGATGGCCATGTGGATGGCGTTGATCGTGGCACCGATTCAAGCCGTCATCGGTGACTTCCACGGTCTCAATACTCTCAAGTATCAGCCGGCGAAAATCGCTGCGATTGAAGGGCACTGGGAAAATCACGGTGATGAGCCGACTCCGCTGATCCTGTTCGGCTGGCCGGACATGAAAGAAGAGAAAACCAGATTCGCCGTCGAGATTCCGTATCTGGGCAGCCTGATTCTCACCCACTCGCTGGACAAGCAAGTGCCAGCGCTCAAGGAGTTCCCGCCTGAAGACCGGCCCAATTCGACCATTGTGTTCTGGTCGTTCCGAATCATGGTCGGCATGGGCCTGCTGATGATTTTCACCGGTTTGTGCAGCCTGTTGCTGCGCAAGCGTGACCGGCTGTACACCTCGCGGCCGTTCCTTTACCTGGCGTTGTGGATGGGGCCATCTGGCCTGATCGCGATCCTCGCGGGTTGGTTTACCACCGAAATCGGTCGTCAGCCGTGGGTGGTCTACGGTCTGATGCGTACGGCGGACGCTTCATCCCACCATAGTTTCATGCAGATGAGCATCACGCTGATTCTGTTCGTTGTGGTGTATTTCGCGCTGTTCGGCACCGGTCTGGGCTACATGATGCGCCTGGTGCGCAAAGGGCCGAAGATCGACGAAGGCAAGGAAACCAATGACGGTGGTCCAGGCCAGAAACGTACGCCGGCCCGTCCGCTGTCCGCCGCTGACGATGATGGTGCCAGTGACCACGGCCCCAGCCTGACCAAGGAGATTTGAACCATGGGTATTGATCTTCCGCTGATCTGGGCCGTGATCATCATCTTCGGCATCATGATGTACGTGGTCATGGACGGTTTCGACCTCGGGATCGGAATTCTCTTCCCGTTCATCCCGGGCAAGACCGACCGTGACGTGATGATGAACACCGTCGCCCCGGTGTGGGACGGTAACGAAACCTGGCTGGTACTGGGCGGCGCTGCGTTGTTTGGCGCGTTTCCGCTGGCTTATTCAGTGGTGCTCTCGGCGCTGTACCTGCCGCTGATCCTGATGCTGATCGGGCTGATCTTCCGTGGCGTGGCATTCGAGTTTCGCTTCAAGGCCAAGGACGATAAGCGTCACCTCTGGGACATGGCCTTTATCGGTGGCTCCGTCACCGCGACCTTCTTCCAGGGGGTGGCATTGGGGGCCTTCATTGATGGGTTGCCGGTGGTCAATCGTCAGTTCGCCGGTGGATCACTGGACTGGCTGACACCGTTCACACTGTTTTGCGGCTTGGCGTTGGTGGTGGCTTATGCGCTGCTCGGTTGCACCTGGCTGATCATGAAGACCGAAGGCGAACTGCAGAAGAAAATGTACGGCCTGGCCCGGCCGCTGGCCCTCGTGGTGTTGGCGGTGATCGGTATCGTCAGCATCTGGACGCCATTGACTCACCCTGAGATTTCCGCTCGCTGGTTCACGCTGCCTAATCTGTTCTGGTTCATGCCCGTGCCGATTCTGGTGCTGGCGACGATGTACGGTTTGATCCGCGCCGTTGCCCGCCATGCGCACTACACGCCGTTCCTGCTAACGCTGGTGCTGATCTTCCTAGGCTACAGCGGTCTGGGCATCAGTCTGTGGCCGAATATCGTGCCACCGTCGATCTCGATCTGGGACGCGGCTTCACCGCCGCAAAGCCAGGGGTTCATGCTGGTGGGTACGTTGTTCATCATCCCGTTCATCCTGGGTTACACCTTCTGGAGCTACTATGTGTTCCGCGGCAAGGTGACCCATGAAGACGGTTATCACTAACACTGTGGGAGCGAGCCTGCTCCGGGCGGCGTTCCGACGATGGCGCCCTCAGCGGCGCCATCGATCTACTGAGGATCGATGCATGACCGGCAAACATTCCCTGCACGACATCGAAGAAGCCGAAAAAAAACCGCTGTGGCAGCGGCTCGGCTGGCTGGCCCTGATCTGGACCGGTAGCGTCGGCGCCCTGTTTATCGTGGCCAGCCTGATGCGCATGTTCATGAATGCTGCAGGCCTGACCACGCACTAAAGATCCCATCCCGTTGCCTTGGGGCACGGATTTACAACCCTCCTGCGCGGAGGGTTTTTTTGCCAATGTTTATTTGCGGGCTTTGAGAATCACGAATTTTGGCGTGGCGGCCACTTGCTCTACACCACGGAACAGTCGGGCAAGCTTGCTGTGGTAACCCAAGTGACGGTTGCCTACGATATACAGCGCACCGCCCACCACCAGCGCCTCTCGGGCCTGCTGGAACATGCGCCAGGCGAGGAAGTCGCCGACGACTTGTTGCTGATGGAACGGCGGATTGCACAGCACCACGTCCAGGGATTGAGATTCCTGCCCCGCGAGGCCATCGCCGGCCCGCACAATGACTTCTCTGTCACCGAGCGCCGCGCGCCAGTTTTCAGTGGCCGATTGCACCGCCATGAACGACTCGTCCACCAGCGTGTACTGCGCCTGAGGGTTTTGCAGCGCACTGGCGATGGCCAGCACGCCGTTACCGCAACCGAGGTCCGCGACTCGCGCAGTGCCGAGGTTCTTTGGCAGGTGTGGCAGAAAGGCCCGGGTGCCGATGTCCAGTCCTTCGCGGCAAAACACATTGGCGTGGTTCAGCAGTTCAATGGCCGGTTCATCGAGTTGATAGCGCGAAGGGTAGGGGGACACGACAGGGGCTTTTGTTTCTGGGGTGGCGATCAATAGCCGGGCCTTTTTCACCGCCAAAGAGGCTTGCACCGGGCCGATGTAGCGTTCAAGCAGATCACCGGCAGCACGTGGCAGATGCTTGATCATCGCCGCAGCAATCACCTGTGCGCCCGGCGCCAACTGGCCTTGCAGGCGAATAAGCTGTTCTTCCAGCAGCGCCAGGGTTTTCGGCACCCGGATCAATACCCGGTCAAACGGGCCGTTGAACGCTTCGCTGGCGGGCACGCTCGGTACGGCGTCAAACGCCTGGTTGTTACGGATCAGATTTTTTTCCAGCCCCTGAAACGCCAGAAACGAGTCGCCACTGCTGATCACCCGGACCTTGCCCGCGAGGCTGGCGGCCAATGCGCCAAAACTATCGTTCAGCACCAGTACCCGAGTTTCGGCCGAAGGATGTTGTTCGGCGAGATGGTTGAGCAGGTATTCGTCGGCTGCATCGAAAGCTTGCAGCGGTTCATTCTGCTGTTCTGGTTGACGGATCAGATCGAGTTGGGCGAAGGGCGTTTCGAGCAGGGGCATGAGGCGAGGCTCTGGGTAATCAACGAGTGTGGTGTCCCGCTGCCGGAGGCGTTGTCGCGGGCTGGGCCGTCTGAGTGCACTGCGTCGTGAAGTTATACACGACATCACTCAGGGGACCGCAAATGGTACGTTTTTTTCTGCTGGATTACTCGCAGGTTTTCCTGGCGTGGCGTGAACTCAGATGGCCCCCGTCCTCACAGCCTTTATCACCGCTGCAATCTTGTTGTTCACGCCAAATTTCTGGATTGCACTGTGCACGTGGAAATTGATGGTGCGTTCACTGATGCTGAGAATTCTGGAGCATTCATAAGCCGTCTTGCCGTCGGCCGACAATCTGAGAATTTCGATTTCACGTGTCGACAAATGAGGGACGCATGCGCCCGGCCGGCAATGACGCAGTTTTTGCGCTACGTGCCGATGCAATTGGTGGTTGATGAAAATGGCGTAACCCAGATTTTCATACAATTCATAGGCCGTGATCGGGTTGTTGCTTCTGGCCAGGCTAAACATGCTGCGAAGACCGTTGCCGTCATGAATCGATTGTGACCAGCCATACTGCAAGCCTAGTGTTTTTTGCG
This sequence comes from Pseudomonas sp. BE134, assembly GCF_031456105.1. Classification (NCBI taxonomy): domain Bacteria; kingdom Pseudomonadati; phylum Pseudomonadota; class Gammaproteobacteria; order Pseudomonadales; family Pseudomonadaceae; genus Pseudomonas; species Pseudomonas sp. BE134. The sequence continues at coordinate 91,902 of NZ_JAVDUA010000029.1, forward strand.
CCTGCCGGAGCTGAGGCGCCTTTGAGAAAAGCTCATCCTCCCAAAGAATCGGCAGTTCTGATTGATTGCAATGTTTCCGTATTGGATCTATGTCACCGAAATGGTCGTGGTGATATTTCGTATTCCATTCGAGCGGGTAGTTATTAAAACTTACTGTGTCGAGATGATGCGCTTCTGCGGGGGATGTAATTGAAAAAGCACAGAAGGTGAAGCCAAGACTCTGAACGAGATTGAGTGAAACGTCATACGCAGAATTTATTTCCTTGGCATCGGATATCTGTCTTAACTGTGATTCCTTCCACATCTCCATTGCAGCAGCTCCATGCGGATATCTTTGGGGTGTAAATTGGATCCGTGATCCAGCACGTGCCGAGTGTAGGAGCAATCCTACACATATGCTGCAATTATTTTGTTCTTGAAAATTTTCTGAGCTGTATGTTCGGTTCTTAGAAGTTGTACAGCTAGTACAACTAAGTCACATGGCGTGCATCATTCAATGTGTCGTTTTTTGTACGAGTCGGTGTATGCCTCTAGCAACATATAGTCAGGCTATATCAATAACAAGAGATCTCCTTTTCAAAGACACTACAAATCACCGGTGTTTACATCGTCTGCTTTGCGCGACACTGGCCAGGTCAGTCCAATGGAGCGACCCATGACCGCCAGCGCCGATAAGTTCACCCGCCAAACCTTGCTCGACGTCCAGCCGTTGACCCCGAACCTGTTTACCTTGCGGGCTACCCGGGATTCGGGTTTTCGTTTCAGGGCAGGGCAGTTCGCCCGATTAGGCGTTACCAAGGCCGATGGCAGTACAGTCTGGCGTGCTTATTCCATGGTTTCTGCACCCCATGACGAATTTCTCGAGTTCTTCTCCATTGTCGTGCCGGGCGGGGAGTTCACCAGCGAGCTGAGTCGCCTGGAGGCCGGCGATACGTTGCTGGTCGACCGCCAGGCCTTTGGCTACTTGACCCCTGATCGTTTTGTCGATGGGCGTGATCTGTGGCTGTTATCCACAGGTACCGGCATTGCCCCGTTTCTGTCTATCCTGCAAGACTTTGAGGTCTGGGAAAGGTTCGAACGCATTATCCTCGTCTACAGCGTGCGCGAAGCCCGGGAGCTGGCGTATCAGGCGTTGATCGCCGAGTTGGGGCAGCGCGACTATCTGGCCGAAAACGCCCGCAAATTGCAGTTCATCGCCACCGTCACTCGCGAACAACACCCCGGCGCCCTGAGCGGGCGGATCACTACGCTGATCGAAAATGGCGAACTGGAGCGGGCAGCAGGCGTGGCGCTGACCCCCGAGCACTCGCGGGTCATGCTCTGCGGTAACCCGCAGATGATCGATGACACGCGCAAGCTGCTCAAACAGCGTGACATGCACCTGAGCCTCAGCAGACGACCAGGCCAGGTGGCTGTGGAAAACTTTTGGTAAAAAAACGGCGCCTCACGGGCGCCGTTTTTAAATGTAACCAGCGTTCAGGGCTGATTGTTCTGGGCCTTGAGCAGATCACGGATCTCGCTCAACAACTCTTCCTCCTTGCTCGGAACCGGTGGTAGCGATGGGGCAGCAGCCTCTTCGCGCTTCAGTTGGTTGATCGCTTTGATCCCCATGAAAATAGCGAAAGCGACAATGATGAAGTCAATCAAGCTCTGGATGAATTTGCCGTAGGCCAACACCACGGCCGGGGCATCGCCTTCGGCTGCCTTGAGCGTAATGGCCAGATCACTGAAGTCCACCCCGCCGATCAGCAAGCCAATGGGTGGCATGACCACGTCGCCGACAAACGAGGTAACGATCTTGCCGAAGGCTGCACCGATGATGATGCCGACCGCCATGTCGATCACGTTACCTTTGACCGCGAAGGCCTTGAACTCACTTATCACGCCCATAGGTTATTTCCCTGTTACAGATGAGGTTGGTGAACGCAGTGTAAATCAGCGCGGCAGCTCTTGCTCGAAACACCGAATTACAATGCTCGAGGTAATCGACCTGCCTGTCGGCATTTAGTTTGAAAGCGCGTGCTGTCATGCGTGGCACCGACGTCCATGGACCTTCACCGTGATCCTGACCGATGACCTCGGCGACCTGGCATGGGTGGAGGTGTTCGCTGGCGACCATTGACCGCAAGACTTGCGTGATATTCGCGGTTTCGACACTGGGTTCTATACCGCCGACGGTAACGGGGTCGTGCGGTGTAAAATTTTCCGGTCTGCTTCATTCGCAGAGCGTTAATAGTTCGATCCGAATCAGTTACAAGTGTGTAGGATCAGGACTTCTATCAAATGATCAACGGCTTGTTTGCATATATTGAAACAAGGCGATATTTAAAGGTGAAGCTTGTACGGTTAGCGTTTGAAAGCTCAAGGTTTGTATAGGTTTAATATCGGGGCGTTCAGCGAAACAAAGATCTTTCTCGGAATTTCTGCGCGAAAAGTTGGACAATTTTTAAAGTTGCAATGGCATCTGCCTGCCTTGATTGTGGGTGAGCATCTTTGGCAGGTTGCTTATTCAAGGCTGAGTGTTTCCTGTATCGACACTCAACGCTCCAAAAGTTGCCGAGAACACCGGTAATCAGGAAGTGCGATAAGCATCGATGAGATCCACACCGCAGCGATGCGCTGAACGACGTCAGCTGAGCTATCATCGCGGTTTTTGCCGGGGGTTCAGATGGCCAAGGCCAAACGCATGTACGGCTGCACCGAGTGTGGCTCCACCTTCCCCAAGTGGGCTGGCCAGTGCGGCGAGTGCGGGGCCTGGAACACGCTGACCGAAACCATGGTGGAAAGCGGTGGCGCCGCCGCCCCGAGCGGTCGCACTGGCTGGACCGGCCAACAGGCCCAGATCAAGACCCTGGCCGAAGTCAGTGTTGAAGAAATTCCGCGCTTTTCCACGGCCTCCAGCGAACTCGATCGGGTGCTGGGTGGTGGCTTGGTCGACGGGTCGGTCGTATTGATCGGTGGTGATCCTGGCATCGGTAAATCGACCATCCTCCTGCAAACCTTGTGCAACCTCGCCAAGAGCATGCCAGCGCTGTACGTCACCGGCGAAGAGTCGCAGCAGCAAGTGGCCATGCGCGCCCGTCGGCTGGGTTTGCCTCAGGATCAACTGCGGGTGATGACCGAAACCTGCATCGAAACGATCATCGCCACGGCCCGGTTGGAAAAGCCCAAAGTCATGGTGATCGACTCGATTCAGACGATCTTCACCGAACAACTGCAATCGGCGCCGGGCGGCGTCTCCCAGGTTCGCGAGAGCGCGGCTTTGCTGGTGCGTTATGCCAAGCAGAGCGGCACCGCGATTTTCCTGGTGGGCCACGTGACTAAAGAAGGCGCACTGGCTGGTCCTCGCGTGCTGGAGCACATGGTCGACACCGTTCTGTATTTCGAAGGCGAATCCGATGGGCGTTTGCGATTGCTGCGTGCGGTAAAAAACCGTTTCGGCGCAGTCAACGAATTGGGTGTGTTCGGCATGACCGACAAAGGCCTGAAAGAAGTTTCCAATCCATCGGCGATTTTTCTCACCCGCGCTCAGGAAGAAGTCCCGGGCAGTGTGGTCATGGCGACGTGGGAAGGCACTCGGCCAATGCTGGTGGAAGTCCAGGCGTTGGTGGACGACAGCCATTTAGCCAATCCGCGCCGGGTTACGCTGGGGCTGGATCAGAATCGTCTGGCGATGTTGCTGGCGGTCTTGCACCGTCACGGCGGCATTCCGACCCACGATCAGGACGTGTTCCTCAACGTGGTTGGCGGGGTGAAGGTCCTGGAAACTGCCTCTGACCTGGCGTTGATGGCGGCGGTGATGTCCAGTCTGCGCAATCGGCCATTGCCGCATGATCTGTTGGTGTTTGGCGAGGTCGGTCTTTCCGGCGAAGTGCGCCCGGTGCCTAGCGGGCAGGAGCGCCTGAAAGAAGCCGCCAAGCACGGCTTCAAGCGCGCCATCGTGCCCAAGGGCAATGCGCCCAAAGAGGCCCCGCCGGGGTTGCAGATTATTGCGGTGACGCGTCTGGAGCAGGCCCTCGACGCGTTGTTCGAATAAACCACGCCCCTGTGGGAGCCGGGCTTGCCCGCGATAGCGATCGGTCATTCAATGATGATGTTGAAATTGAAAACCGTCATCGCGGGCAAGCCCGGCTCCCACATCTATGGTTACCCCCTTTTCTGCAATACTGTTTTTGATGCCGTGTTTGGCTTGCTTTCATCTATCCGGCGTCTGAGTGGGGTTGT
>NZ_JAVDUA010000030.1:0-90544 GCF_031456105.1 Pseudomonas sp. BE134
TCCGGGTTGATCCGGATCCCGGGTTCAGCGCCAGCGAGACGTCGACTGGCTCAGGCACAAGAGAAAAAAGTATGCAAGATCGTACGCGGCGTACTGTCGCCACTGCTGGCGAATGTGCTGCTGGACGAAGTGGACCGAGAGCTTGAACGTCGAGGCCATTGTTTTGTGCGTTATGCCGACGACGCGAATGTGTATGTTCGCAGTAAGAAGGCTGGGCACCGAGTGATGGCGCTGCTGAAACGTCTATATGAAAAGCTGCACTTGAGCGTCAACGAGAGCAAGAGCGCGGTGACGAGTGCGTTTGGTCGTAAATTTCTGGGTTATGAATTTTGGCTTGCTCGTGACGAAGTCAAATACGCGGTATCTCAGAAGGCACAAAAGCAATTCAAACAACGTATGCGACAGCTCACTCGGCGTTCATGTGGCCGTAGCTTGCAGCAAGTCATCGACTTTCTACGTCCCTATTTGCTGGGTTGGAAAGCCTACTTCAAGTTGTCACAAACACCAGGTATCTGGCGTGAATTGGACAAATGGATACGGCATCGACTTAGAGCGATCCAACTCAAGCAATGGAAGCGAGGGACGACGGTGTTTCGTGAGTTAGTGGCCCTTGGCGCGAGTAAAGAGGTCGCCCAGAAAGTGGCATGCAACACCCGTCGCTGGTGGGACAACAGTCGATGGGCGCTGAATTGGGTGCTTAATCTTGCGTGGTTTGATCGCTTGGGACTTCCACGTCTCTCCTGACCTCAATCTCTCGAACCGCCCGGTGCGGACCCGCATGCCGGGTGGTGTGGCAGGGGAGCGGCCTATGAAGGCCGTCCCCTATGCCGATTGGGGCTTCAGTTGTCACTGATGGTGCAAAACGCGAAGGGTTGTTCCCTGTTTCGGTGCGAAAACAGTTCGAAAACCGGACTTATTTATACTTGGCGCACCATTTAATTTCATAATTGCGACATTCGGCGCTGTCATTGTGCGCATTCTGTTTGTTAGAGTCCGGCCCAATCTCTCCCAACGACAACAAATCTGCCGAGACTGTTCCATGATCGAATCCGTCGAATCCTTCCTTGCCCGTCTGAAAAAACGCGACCCTGACCAGCCTGAATTCCACCAGGCCGTGGAAGAAGTCCTGCGCAGCCTGTGGCCTTTTCTCGAAGCCAATCCGCATTATTTGACTTCCGGCATTCTGGAGCGGATCTGCGAACCTGAGCGCGCGGTCGTTTTCCGGGTTTCCTGGGTCGACGATCAAGGCAAAGTGCAGGTCAATCGCGGTTTCCGTATCCAGATGAACAGCGCGATTGGTCCTTACAAGGGCGGGCTGCGTTTCCATCCTTCGGTGAACCTCGGCGTGTTGAAGTTCCTCGCCTTCGAACAGACGTTCAAAAACTCGCTGACGTCGTTGCCGATGGGTGGTGGCAAAGGTGGTTCGGACTTCGACCCCAAAGGTAAGAGCGACGCTGAAGTCATGCGCTTCTGCCAGGCCTTCATGAGCGAGTTGTACCGGCACATCGGTGCGGACGTTGACGTGCCGGCCGGTGATATCGGCGTCGGTGCCCGCGAAATCGGTTTCCTGTTCGGGCAATACAAGCGCCTGAGCAACCAGTTCACCAGCGTATTGACCGGCAAGGGCCCCAGCTATGGCGGCAGCCTGATTCGTCCGGAAGCCACCGGTTTTGGCTGCGTGTACTTCGCCGAGGAAATGCTCAAGCGCAGTGGTCAAACCGTTGAAGGCAAACGCGTTGCAATCTCTGGATCCGGTAACGTCGCACAATATGCGGCACGCAAGGTCATGGACCTAGGCGGCGTCGTGGTTTCGCTGTCCGACTCCGAAGGCACGCTCTACTGCGAAAGCGGTTTGACCGAAGAGCAATGGCTGGCGGTGCTGGAGCTGAAAAATGTCCAGCGTGGACGTATCAGTGAACTGGCCGGCCGATTCGGTCTGGAGTTCCTGGCGGGCCATCACCCATGGACGCTGAGCTGCGACATCGCGCTGCCATGCGCTACACAAAACGAACTGGACGCCGAGGCGGCTCGTACGCTGCTACGCAACGGCTGTATCTGTGTGGCGGAAGGGGCCAACATGCCGACTACCCTGGAGGCCGTGGACCTGTTTATCGAAGCGGGGATTCTGTTCGCGCCGGGCAAGGCTTCCAACGCGGGTGGTGTGGCGGTGAGCGGGCTGGAAATGTCGCAGAATGCCATGCGTCTGCTGTGGACCGGTGGTGAAGTCGACAACAAGCTCCACGCGATCATGCAATCGATCCACCATGCTTGCGTGCATTACGGTGAAGAGAACGGCCGGGTCAACTATGTCAAAGGCGCGAACATCGCCGGCTTCGTCAAAGTTGCCGACGCCATGCTCGCCCAGGGCGTGGTTTAAGCCGGTTCGATACGGGTGATCTCGATCAGTTGATCACCCGCCGGGCGTTGCCACAGCACCTCGTCGCCGAGTTGCGCCCCGAGCAACGCCCGACCCAACGGTGAACCCCAATTGATCAGGCCCGCGGTCGCGTCGGCCTGGTCTTCACCCACCAACTGCACGGTTTGCCCGGTGTCGTGTTCATTAACGAACGTCACACGGCTGCCGATCTGCACTTTTTCAGTCGAGCTGGCGGCGGTTACTACCTGCGCGCTTTGCAGGCGCTGGTTGAAATATCGCAAATCGCGCTCAAGGTCCGCTTGGCGCTGCTTGTCTGCTTGCTCCCCTCTGGCCGATTGCTCGCTGTGCAGGTGTTGCAGTTCGGATACTTTCGCCTGCAATTGGGCCAGGCCCGCGGGCGTGACGTAATTGGGTTGCGTGCTGACTTGCCGTTCGACAGGCTGATCGGCTTGCGCGGCGGCGTTATCTTCGTTGACGAAAGCGCGGCTCATGCTCTTCTCCCGTTATAGGGTTTGGGCCATGGTGGCAGGCTTTTAGTTTCGCCGGATGTCCGCCGGCGACTCACCAATCCCACAAGGGTATGGCTGTGTCAGGTCAATAGTGATACCACTTCACCTCAAGCATCACTTCATTCTCCGGTGTGGCGAGGTGGCTGAATTCGCGTTGGGCGCTCAGGCGCAGGCCCAGATTGCGCGACAGTTCCCACTGCTGATTCAGGCTGATGCTACGGCGCACTTCACCATTGGTGAAGAAATCGCCTTTGGTTTCCAGACTGAAATTGCCCAGCGGGTTTTTCCACAACACGCCGGTATTGAAACCCGCCGCCGGGGCGATGAAACCGGCGAAGTCGTTGTTGTGTTCAATGCGCGCGGTCCCCAGGGCAAAACCGAGCATGTCGTCGCCCAGTTCCCAGGTACCGCCGCCACCGCCATTGATGTGGCTGACCAGGGTTTCGTCATCATGTTTGCCCGGCACGCGTTCCAGGCCGCCAGTCACCTGCCACGACAGTGGTTGCAGCAACTCATTGCGCGGGGTGAAGGAGCGAATCGTTGCCAGATCAAGCTGCTGAAACTGCCAGTGATTGCCTTCGTACTGGCGCAGTTTCATTTGCAGGATTTCAATTTGTGCACCGAGCGGGAAGCTTTCGGCGTTGTCGTTGAGATCGTGATAGGCCATACGCAGGCCGTATTCGCCGAACGCCTTGTCACCCCGGGTGCCGACACCGGCCTGCCAGGTTCGCGACTCGTGACCATCCTCGGGCAAGCCGGGTTGCGGGATATCCAGCTCGGGCGCGGGGTTCTGGTTGATCGCCCGCAGCAGTTCGAAACTGCGCTGAGCCTGCGTGGGGTCACGTTCCTGGCCATTGGCGCGGTTGCGTTCCAGACGATAAGCCGCGTCGATGATCAGCGCCTGGCGATCCTTGGGTTGCGCCTTGAAAGCGGGTTCCTGTAACTGCTTCTGGTCGGCGCTGACTTTCAGCACCCATTGCTGTTCATCGGGGTTCAGCGGTTCGACACGGCTCAATAATTCACGTTCGCGGGACGGGCGATATTCAATCGATTCCACCAAACCCGCTTCTTTCACGGCCTTGACGGTGTCGGTAGGAATCGCGGTCAGCGGGAATTGCTCTGTCAGCCGCAGGCTGGGGCGCGCCACTTGCAGCAATTCCAGCAAGCGATAGGAGCAGTTTTCGTCGAAGAAGAAATAGTCGAACCGGACCTGCTTCAGCTCCCAGACGTGCTCGACCATACGCTCGGTTTCTGGCGGGGTCAGGTTCAGCCGGTACTCCCACAAGTCACGGTTCTCGAGGCTGCGGTATTCCGAGAGTTTTTCCTGATAGGGCACCAGCGAAAAAAGCCCGGGATAACCACCCATCAAGCCTTTCCAGGCGAAGAGGATGCTGTTGTCCGAACCTTCGATGAAGGCGCCGAAGTTGATGGCGTAGCTAAGCAGGGCCGTTTGGTCGCTTTGCACATCCGCCTGGTCGATGCGCAGCAACGTGTGGCCGAACATCGATGACGGACTGTTCAAGTAAGCTGCCGGGAAAATCATCACCGCACTGTGGGGCGAGACGTCCTTGAACCATTGCTTGAACTCAGTGCAGGCAGGCGTCGGCAGACCGGTCAGGTTGAGTTGCGATTTCAGCCAGCGGGTACGGGCTGGGTAAACGCATTGAGCGTGTTGTTCGCCGGCACTGGCCGGGGCGTACAACGCTTGCACGGTAGCCGCCAGTTCACGCTCGGGGTGTTCGTTGCCGTCGGGCGCCAAGAAGAACGCCTTGTCGCTGATATAGCTGCGCCAGCCGCCGAGTTTGGCGGTTTCGTAGTGTCCCAGGGAAATCCAGAAGGGGTCATTGGCCAATTGCTGCAAACGTTGAGGGTCGATGTGCGGCGCAGCGGACAGCGGGGCGCAGACACAGAGCGTCAGCCAGGCAAGGCGTTTGAGCATAGTGGGCAACTTAATTCGAAAAAAACAAAGACCCAAAGAGGGGCGGGCCAAAAAAACAAATCCGCTCCCCGAAAGGAGCGGGCGAGTCGAGCTTAAGCTTGAGTGGCGTACTTGGCCAGACGCGGGTCGTTCTTCAGAACGGCCAGGGTGTTGGTATGCACATCTTCAGCGGTTACATCCGCCTTGCTGAAGATTTGCTGGAAATGCTCGTGAGTCACGGCGGCGAAATGCGCACGGTCTTGCGGCGCCACGCCAAGGACCACGGCGTAAGTGGTCAGCGCTTCGCCCTGACCTTTAGCCATGTCTTCGGACAGCTCGTTCATCATGCCATTCATGGCAAACCAGGATTTGCCGCCGTAGGTCAGCGACGAATTCGTGGCGCAGCCGTTGGTGCCGGACGTCATGCCGAAGGTCGCGTTACCGGACGTGCCGTTGGTAATGGAGGCCATGAAGTGAGCCGGGGTGCCACGCTGACCTTCGAACAGCATGTTGCCCCAACCACAATCCGGGCCGCCTGGGGCTTGCGCCATGGCGTTGAGGGATACAACGGTGAAGAGAGTACCGAGAAGAATCCGTTTCATAGCTATGTTCTCTTTGTTTGCATACCGATGGACAAGGGAGACTGGTGCCATTTTGGCGCCAGTTAGGCTGGTTATTGGTCCAGCCGCGCAATTTGGAGTTTAGGCACGATCCCGAGGTTCCGTGATTTTTCGCAAAACATCCGCTGAAATCATTGATTTAGCCCCGGCCCGCTGAGGGATGGCAGTTTGTCTATGCTTTGGCTGGAGGTGCGCCTTGCAAGTGAGGTATAGGCAGCGCCAGAATGCCGCTATCTGCCCCGCCTGATGTAAGGAAGCCCGATGCCTGATCCTGTTGCTGCCAGCTTGCGTCTAGCGCCTGAAGCGCTGACCCGTCCGTTTTCCGCTGAACAGTTCAGCTTCTCTACCACCAATGATCTGGAGCCCTTTCGCGGTGTGCTTGGCCAGGAACGTGCGGTCGAAGCCTTGCAGTTCGGCGTGGCCATGCCACGCCCCGGTTACAACGTCTTTGTCATGGGTGAGCCTGGCACCGGCCGGTTCTCGTTCGTCAAACGTTACCTGAAAGCCGAAGGCAAGCGCCTGCAGACCCCGGCCGACTGGGTCTATGTCAACAATTTCGATGAGCCGCGCGAGCCTCGCGCCCTGGAATTGCCGTCAGGTACCGCGGGCGCATTCATTGGCGACATCAATGGCTTGATCGACAACCTGCTGGCGACCTTTCCGGCGGTGTTTGAACACCCGTCCTACCAGCAGAAGAAAAGCGCCATCGATCGTGCCTTCAATCAGCGCTACGACAAGGCGCTGGACGTCATCGAGCGTCTGGCCCTGGAAAAAGAAGTCGCGCTGTACCGCGACGCCAGCAACATCGCCTTTACCCCCATGAGCGAAGGCAAAGCGCTGGATGAAGCGGAATTCGCCCAGTTGCCGGAAGCCGATCGCGAACGTTTTCACGAGGACATCTCTGGTCTGGAAGAGCGTCTGAACGAAGAGCTCGCCAGCCTGCCGCAATGGAAGCGTGAGTCGAGCAATCAACTGCGCCACCTCAACGAAGAAACCATCACGCTCGCGTTGCAGCCGTTGCTGTCGCCGTTGTCGGAGAAGTACGCCGAGAACGCGGCCGTGTGCGGTTACCTGCAAGCGATGCAGGTTTACCTGCTCAAGACGGTTGTCGAGCAACTGGTGGACGACAGCAAGACCGACGCCATTGCCCGCAAGCTGCTGGAAGAGCAATACGCGCCGAGCCTGGTCGTCGGGCATTCGGCCAGTGGCGGTGCGCCGGTGGTGTTCGAGCCGCACCCGACTTACGAAAACCTGTTTGGCCGCATTGAATACAGTACCGATCAGGGCGCGATGTACACGACCTATCGGCAACTGCGCCCGGGTGCCTTACACCGGGCCAACGGCGGTTTTCTGATCCTTGAAGCGGAAAAAATGCTCAGCGAGCCGTTCGTCTGGGATGCGCTCAAGCGCGCCCTGCAATCGCGCAAGCTGAAAATGGAATCGCCGCTGGGTGAGCTGGGCCGTCTGGCCACCGTAACCCTGACACCGCAACACATTCCATTGGCGGTCAAAGTCGTCATCATCGGCGCCCGTCAACTGTATTACACCCTGCAAGACCTCGATCCGGACTTCCAGGAAATGTTCCGCGTCCTGGTGGACTTCGACGAAGACATCCCGATGGTCGATGAGAGCCTGGAGCAGTTCGCCCAGTTGCTCAAAACCCGCACCTCCGAAGAAGGCATGGCCCCGTTGACGGCGGATGCCGTGGCGCGTCTGGCCACGTATAGCGCGCGTCTGGCCGAGCACCAAGGGCGTTTGTCGGCGCGAATCGGTGACTTGTTCCAGCTGGTCAGCGAGGCGGATTTCATTCGTCATCTGGCCGGCGACGAGATGACCGACGCCGGGCACATCGAGCGTGCGCTCAAGGCCAAGGCCACCCGCACAGGGCGCGTCTCGGCACGGATTCTCGACGACATGCTGGCCGGGATTATCCTGATCGATACCGATGGCGCCGCTGTCGGCAAGTGCAACGGGCTGACAGTGCTGGAAGTCGGCGACTCGGCCTTCGGTGTGCCGGCCCGGATTTCCGCCACGGTTTATCCGGGCGGCAGTGGCATTGTCGACATCGAGCGTGAGGTCAACCTTGGGCAGCCGATTCACTCAAAAGGCGTGATGATCCTCACGGGGTATCTGGGCAGTCGTTATGCCCAGGAATTCCCGCTGGCCATTTCCGCGAGCATTGCCCTGGAGCAGTCCTACGGGTATGTCGATGGTGACAGTGCGTCGCTTGGCGAGGCTTGTACGCTGATTTCGGCCTTGTCGAAAACCCCGCTCAAGCAGTGCTTTGCAATCACCGGTTCGATCAACCAGTTCGGTGAAGTGCAGGCGGTAGGCGGGGTCAACGAGAAGATCGAAGGCTTCTTCCGGCTCTGCGAAGCGCGCGGGCTGACCGGTCAGCAAGGGGCGATCATTCCTCAGGCGAACGTTGCCACGTTGATGCTCGACGAGAAGGTATTGGCGGCAGTGCGCGCGGGGCAGTTCCATGTTTACGCGGTGCGTCAGGCGGACGAGGCCTTGAGCCTGTTGGTCGGCGAGCCTGCCGGTGCACCGGATGAGAATGGCGAGTTCCCGGAAGGCAGCGTCAATGCGCGGGTGGTGGAACGCTTGCGGGTGATCGCGGAAATGATCAGCGAAGAAGACCTCAAGGAAGCCGAAAAAGAAGCTGCGCAGGAAGCGTTGGTCGAGACCAAGCCGGCTTGATGCGTACCTGAGATCACTTCAATCCACTTGTGGGAGCGAGCTTGCTCGCGAATACGGTTTTCATTCAACAGATAAGTTGCCTGATATACCGCATTCGCGAGCAAGCCCGCTCCCACATTTGTTTTGTGTGAATTTTGAAAAGTGCCATCTCGCTGGCGTCAAACTTCACACAATGACCATTCGGCGCCTTCCGGTCCCACCCGACGTACGGGGCGGACTTTTCTTCTATTCTCTGCTTCAAGGATCGACAGTAATCACTGGAACGAGACAGCCTCTCTATGGAGGCTGAATACCGGATCTACCGAGGGTCGCCGCCATGTCGCGCAACCTCTGCCTTACCCGTCAATGCCTGGGTCTTGTAACCCGTATCGAGTGTGCCATCCGCCCTCTGGCGGGAGATACGGGCATGTGGACCTTGCTCTTCGCCGCCGGGATGGCTGGCGAGCAACCTTCAGCTATCAAGGCACAAGGCCCGTTTCATGGTCCTGTCGTGGCTGAATCAATCCTCGACACCATTGTTGAAAGCCTGACTTTGCACGGCTACGAACTGGCCGACGACCCACAAATCTGGTGCCTGCACCTGCAAGCCCAGCTGCGGGAAATCAACGGTGGCCGTTGCCGCAATCTGGGTGGCTTTGAATATCGGCCCGATCACTGAGTGGGTTATTGATCAAGTTCACCTGGATCAGCTGTGACCAGTTTGACTTCGAAACCATATTGCACGGTGGTGAGCCCGGTGCGCTGATAGCTTTCCAGGTGTGTCGGTTGACCATAAAAGTAATGCACCTTGAATAACGCCGGGCCTTCGGTGCTTGCGTCATGTGTGACCGCAAGAATCTCTTTCAGGTAATTCCCGCTGTCGTCCCTGGCGAAAAATCGCCAGTCCTGCGCAGGAAACAGCTTCACATCCACCACTAACGCATTGCCTTTGAGCATCAGGCCCTTGGGCAATGTCCGGGTGTCGAGCGTCTGCTTCTCGATCGTGGCCAGGAACAACGGCATGGCGCCCACTGCATACGCTGGCGTTTGTGGAAACAGGTTCAGATCGTAAGTGATGGTGCCGCGCAGAGGGTCGACCTGATACGCCTGCGGTGGCAGTTCAATCGGCTCATCGCGTTTGCCGCTACTGTCCGCGGTAAAAAAACTGAGTGGGCTATCGCCGAGGCTGAAGGTGCTGCCGAGCAACTCGTCATTGAAGCTTCTGGGGTGATTGAACTCAATGCGCGCGGCGCTCGGGTCCTCCACTGATTGATTGATGTTGATGCTTTTTTTCAGCTGTTCCTCGCTCAGTGTCGCGCCCTTGAGCCAGTTCGGCGTTTGATCGTCATACACCACCACCGGCAAGGTCAGCGGCGGGATGGTTTTTTCCGTGGTGTGCGGGTCGAAGCGGCGTATCGGCAGGTTAAGGTCTTTGCGGGTGACAGTGGCGCCGGAGAAGTCCAGCAGGCTGACTTCAAGTGTGTCGATCGGCCCGTTGAAGTACACCTTGGAATAACGTCGCCCCTGCTGCTGTTCGAAACTGCGCTGTTCTTCATTGAGCTGTTGTTCGAACGCCTCGCTCCAGGCCTTCTGCTGCTGCATTTTCGCCAGCTGTTTTTGATAGAAGGCAATTTGCGTGGCGTTTTCGTTGATCGAGCCTGCGCGCGCGAGGAATTGCCCGGTGGTGTCTTTGGCCTGAACAATCAGTGGGATCAACCCGGTATCACTGACTTCGGGGGGCAGTGGCGCGCTGTTGCTGTATTCAATTTCGGCGTAGTTCTTTTCAAGCTTCAACAGGGTGACGCTGAGGTTGTCGTCGGTGCGCTTCTTGCCGACGTCCCCTTTGGTCAGGTTGAAGCTGTAGAGCCTGCGTGGCGCGATTACTTCGACTTTGCCCTGCAGGCTCACTGGTTGCGGTTGGGTTTTTTTGTCGACATCCAGGCCGTCGATGAAAGGGTAGGTCACCGTCAAGTCGTCGGGGCTGGTCAGGTTGGAGCTCGACGGGCTGAGCTGGATGCCGGGATCGGTTTCCGACCATTCGGGCTGGAAGGGGATAACCCGTTTGTTGTTCAGCGTCACCGATTGCCATTCCAGGCCATGGGGGAAAAGGAACGTCGCCGGAATACTGAAGTTGAAGGGGAATACCGGTTGCAGATCGGTCAGGTAATCGGAGCTGGAGTCCTTGTGCAGCACGAACAGGCCATTGATGTAGGTGTCGACCAAGGCCTGGGGCGAAGGGTAGTGCTTGAGCACGGCGAGGGCGTCTTCGCCGTATTCGGTTTCCATCGGTTTACTGTCGAGCTTGAGTTGCGCACGTTCGAGCAACAAGAGTGAGCCGCCGAGTTCAGAGACCGCGTCCTTGAGCTTCGGGTCCTGGATCTGATCCAGCGATTGCTCGAACTGTGCGGTTTTTTCCTCGAGGCTGGCCTGACGCTTGTCCTCACTGGGAGAGCAGCCGCTCATCAGCAGGATCAGGCAAATGCCGGTGCTCGTTAATGGCAATCGCACATCCATTTTCCAGTCTTCCTGTCCGATTTGCTGAGCGGTCAATAGACTGGACACTAGCAGAAAAACTTTACGACACACGCGCAGGTGGCGGATTTTTCGACGGTTTCTGGCTGCTTCTGGGTGTAGACAGGTGACTGGTATACTCGCGGCCATTTTCAACCCACGTGTGAGATTCAATGGAACGCTTTATCGAAAATGCAATGTACGCCTCCCGTTGGCTGCTGGCGCCGATCTACTTCGGACTGTCCCTTGGGCTGCTGGCGCTGGCGCTGAAGTTCTTCCAGGAGGTTTTTCACGTTATCCCCAACGTTTTCTCGATGGCAGAATCGGACCTGATTCTGGTGCTGCTGTCGCTGATCGACATGGCGCTGGTGGGCGGTCTGCTGGTGATGGTGATGATTTCCGGGTACGAGAACTTCGTTTCTCAATTGGATATCGATGACAGCAAGGAAAAGCTCAACTGGCTGGGTACCATGGATTCATCTTCGCTGAAGATGAAAGTGGCCGCTTCCATTGTGGCGATTTCCTCTATCCACCTGCTGCGGATCTTCATGGACGCCAAGAACGTCGATCCGGAGCATTTGAAGTGGTACGTGATCATTCACATGACGTTTGTCGTGTCGGCGTTCGCTATGGGCTACCTGGACAAGCTGACCAAACACTGACCTGCACAACTCTTGTGGGAGCGAGCAGGCTCGCTCCCACAAGGGTATTTGGTCGAACCGGACGGGTGGTGTGATTCTGGCTTGTACTTTGAAGCGCCGAAGCCTATCCCTGTAAGTAGTGTTGGCTCGACTCTGTATGAGGTGCATTCATGAACCTTGTTGAACTACGCGCTTATGCCATCGCAGGGAAAATCGATGAGCTGAACCTGATTTCCATGGAGGGCGGGATCTACCTGCTGGAGGCGCGCATGCATGGTGCCGCCTATCCGCTGAGTGATGGCCACGACCAAATGTTCCACCTGCGCTCGGTCGAGCATGCTCGTGAAGTGCTGCATGACTTCCCTTCCTTACCCTTCAACCTTGTCCACGCTTCGGTACATGATGAAATGTGCGGACTGGGTGCGAGCGTGGGGGAAAGCCTGAAGGTGCCGATTGCCTTCCGCTCCTCCTGGCATCACTGACAGCCCTCATCAGAACAATGACATATGTGCTAGTCTGCTGGCCCTTTTGGTTCCGGGCGCTCCGGGATGCGCTGTGCGAGCACGGCAAGTTCCTGGGCCGTCCGCACAGCGGAGCAATGTCATGTCCGAAGTAAATCTGTCCACCGACGAAACTCGCGTCAGCTACGGTATTGGCCGTCAGCTGGGCGACCAACTGCGCGACAACCCGCCACCGGGCGTTAGCCTGGACGCGATCCTGGCTGGTCTGACTGACGCCTTCAACGGCAAGGAAAGCCGTGTTGACCAGGAAGCTATGTCCGCGAGCTTCAAGGTGATCCGCGAAGTCATGCAGGCCGAAGCTGCTGCCAAAGCTCAAGCCGCTGCTGGCGAAGGCCTGGCTTTCCTGGCTGAAAACGCCAAGCGTGATGGCATCACCACCCTGGCTTCCGGCCTGCAATTCGAAGTGCTGACTGCCGGCGAAGGCGCCAAGCCAACCCGTGAAGATCAAGTGCGCACTCACTACCACGGCACCCTGATCGACGGCACAGTGTTCGACAGCTCCTACGAGCGCGGCGAGCCTGCAGAGTTCCCGGTTGGCGGCGTGATCGCTGGCTGGACCGAAGCCCTGCAACTGATGAACGCCGGCAGCAAATGGCGTCTGTACGTGCCGAGCGAACTGGCTTACGGCGCTCAAGGCGTTGGCAGCATTCCGCCGCACAGCGTACTGGTATTCGACGTCGAACTGCTCGACGTTCTGTAATACCGATGTGGGAGCGAGCCTGCTCGCGATGCGGTCTGCTCGGGTTTCCTGTGAAACCGCAGTGATGCTATCGCGAGCAGGCTCGCTTCCACAGTTCTTTGTGCTGTCTCATATTTCGATCTTGTGGTGCAGTTCATTCGACGGGCGCAACGCCCGGGCGTAGCAGTACAGAAACAGGTTACGTACCAGCTCCTTGAGCACCAACGGCTCGCTGGAACTCAAGTCGCTGACGTCCAGATCCCCCTGATCCTGCAGCTCGCTCAAGGCTTCTTCTTCAAGCACCGCACAGACTTCCCCGGTTTCCCGATGCAGGATTCTGAGGTACGGGTGTGGGCGGTCCAGCCAGGCGTCGATCAAATAAGTCATGTCTCATCTCCATTGAATGGGTTTTAATGAGAATAATTCTTATTCATCAAATAGCAAGGGTCTATTGGCGGATTGTGCTTTTTTTACGGGTAAAGGTTGCGTCAGGTCAAAACGGCTGGCGTTTGGCTATTGCGCGTACAGGCACGTTGAAGCAGGGGGAGGGCGAAGCACCATCCCACGCAAGGCGCGGGATGGAATACGGCTGGTTCAGACTTTTCTGACGAACTCGGACTTGAGCTTCATCGGGCCAATGCCGTCGATCTTGCAGTCGATGTCGTGATCGCCATCGCACAGGCGGATGTTCTTGACCTTGGTGCCGACCTTGACCACCAGCGACGTGCCTTTGACCTTGAGGTCCTTGATCACGGTGATGGTATCGCCGTCCTGCAGGACATTGCCGACCGAATCCTTTTTCACGGTGTCGTCGGACGCCGTTTCGGCTTCGCCGCTGGCGGACCATTCGTGCGCGCACTCAGGGCAGATCAGCTGTGCGCCGTCTTCATAGGTGTATTCGGAATTGCATTTTGGGCAGGGTGGCAACGTGCTCACTAAAGCTCCTTGAATCCTGGATGGCTAAAAAGCGCACATTATATAGGGTTTTAGGAGGGAGGTGGGGCAGCACGGTCCCTGTGGGAGCCGGGCTTGCCCGCGAAACAGGCACTTCGGTGTATCAGAAGCACCGCAGTGATGGCATCGCAGGCAAGCCAGCTCCCACCGGGACCGGGTTCTAACAAGTGGTATTAGTGCGTGCGGGCTACCGCAAACTCACTCAGCTCAACCAGTGCATCGCGATACTCGCTGGCAGGCAGCGCGTCGAGGCACTTGATCGCACGGGCCACGTAATCACGAGCCAGTTGCGCGGTGTATTCCAGCGAGCCAGAGGCCTCTACCGCTTCGCGGATGCTTTCCAGGTCTTCGATACCGCCTTTCTGGATCGCCTTGCGCACCAGGGCGGCCTGTTCCGGCGTGCCTTCGCGCATGGTGTAGATCAGCGGCAGGGTCGGTTTGCCTTCGGCCAGATCGTCACCGACGTTCTTGCCCAGGGTTTCGGCATCGCCTTTGTAGTCCAGCAGGTCGTCGACCAGCTGGAAGGCCACGCCCAAATGATCGCCAAAAGTGCGCAGGGCTTCAGCCTGTTCTGCTGTGGCTTCGCAAAGAGCGGCGGCGCTGTGGGTCGAAGCCTCGAAAAGCATCGCAGTCTTGCCGCGGATGACTTCCATGTAGGTTTCTTCAGTGGTGCTGGCGTCACGGACCTTCGACAGCTGCAACACTTCGCCTTCAGCGATGATGCGGGTCGCTTGCGAAAGGATCTTCATGACTGGCATGGAGCCCAGTTCGACCATCATTTCGAAGGAGCGCGAATAGAGGAAGTCGCCGACCAGCACGCTCGGTGCGTTGCCCCACATGGCGTTGGCGGTCGAGCGGCCACGGCGCATGCCGGACATGTCGACCACGTCGTCGTGCAGCAAAGTGGCGGTGTGCAAGAACTCGATGGTCGCCGCCAGCAGACGCAGGTCATCGCCTTCGCGGCCCAGCGCCTTGCCACACAGCAACACTAATAAAGGACGCAGGCGCTTACCGCCGGCCGAGGTAATGTAATCGCCGATTTTCGATACCAGCGGCACTCGGGAAGTCAGCTGCTTCTTGATGATTCCGTCGACGGCGCTAAAATCGTCCGCCACCGCGCGGTAGAAAGCTTGGGGTTGCATCAGCGACAGTCGCTCCAGAAGGGTTGCGCGGCATGCTAGGACCCACGTCGGCGAGTGTCAAGGCGCGATGGACGGCCTCTTGCATCGCCCCGGCAGCTTGCGTACAATCGCGCACCCTGAACTTCCTGGGCAGCACCTGCCTTACGCAATTGCAAACCGGCCTTCCAGCCCTATGCAGCCATGCCAGCCAATACCTCTTCTTATAAAGAGCTGGGTGAGCAGGATTATCGGAGAAATACCATGTCGTACGCAGTAATTGTTACTGGTGGCAAGCAATACAAGGTCGCCCCAGGTGAATACCTGAAGATCGAAAAACTGGAAATCGCTACCGGCGAATCCGTTACTTTTGATCGCGTTCTGTTGGTCGCCAATGGCGATGACGTGAACATCGGCGCTCCAGTTGTTGCTGGCGCTACCGTTGTGGCTGAAGTGATCTCCCAAGGTCGTCACGATAAAGTCCGCATCATCAAGTTCCGTCGTCGTAAGCACCACATGAAGCGTATGGGCCACCGCCAGTGGTACACCGAGATCAAAATCACCGGTATTCAGGCTTAATTTCAGCCTAATTCCTCACTAGGAGAATTGACTCATGGCACACAAAAAAGCTGGTGGTAGTACCCGTAACGGTCGCGACTCAGAAGCCAAACGCCTTGGCGTGAAGATGTATGGCGGCCAGGTTATCATTCCGGGCAACATCATCGTGCGTCAGCGCGGCACCCAATTCCACGCCGGTTACGGTGTTGGCATGGGTAAAGATCACACTCTGTTCGCTAAAATCGACGGCGTGATCAAGTTTGAAGTAAAAGGCGCTTTCAATCGCCGTTACGTAAGCATTGTCCCGAAGACTGACGTCGTCGCGGCATAATTACGTGGTTGCTGGAAAAGCCCTGTCTTGCGACGGGGCTTTTTCGTTTGTGGGGTGAGTCTCTTGCAAAGCTGTTTGTGATGGGCTCCAGCGCAGGTTTTGCGGTCGTTGATTGAGGTCGCTGCGCTCATTTTTGCAAGAGTCTTATGTCTAGATTTTTTCGGCTCGTCCGTATGGCGAGAGGCGTTTTGTTATGAAGTTTGTTGATGAAGTATCGATTCGAGTAAAGGCCGGTGACGGCGGTAACGGTTGCATGAGCTTCCGTCGCGAAAAATTCATTGAAAACGGCGGCCCGAACGGCGGTGACGGTGGTGATGGCGGCTCGGTCTATATGATCGCCGACGAAAACCTCAATACCCTGGTCGACTATCGTTACACCCGTCACTTCGACGCCGAGCGCGGTTCCAACGGTGGCAGCACCGATTGCACCGGCAAGAAAGGTGAAGAGCTGGTGCTGCGCGTACCGGTCGGCACCACCGTCATCGATGCGGCCACTCAAGAAGTGATCGGCGACCTGACCAAGGCCGGCCAGAAGTTGCTGGTCGCTCACGGCGGCTGGCACGGTCTGGGTAACACCCGTTTCAAATCCAGTACCAACCGCGCTCCGCGTCAGACCACTCCGGGTAAGCCGGGTGAGGCGCGTGACCTCAAGCTGGAAATGAAAGTGCTGGCGGACGTCGGTCTGCTGGGCTTGCCGAATGCCGGTAAAAGTACGTTTATCCGCTCGGTATCGGCTGCCAAGCCGAAAGTCGCCGATTACCCGTTCACCACCTTGGTGCCGAACCTGGGCGTGGTCAGCGTCGATCGCTGGAAGAGCTTCGTGGTTGCGGACATTCCGGGCCTGATCGAAGGCGCTTCCGATGGTGCTGGCCTGGGGATTCGCTTCCTCAAGCACCTGGCGCGTACCCGTTTGCTGCTGCACCTCGTGGATATGGCGCCGTTGGATGACACCAGCGCACCGGATGCCGCTGAAGTAATCGTCAGCGAGTTGACCAAATTCAGCCCGTCCCTGGCTGAGCGTGATCGCTGGCTGGTGCTGAACAAGTGCGACCAGATCCTTGAGGAAGAGCACGATGCTCGCGTCAAGGAGATCGTCGATCGTCTGGGGTGGACTGGTCCGGTTTATGTGATCTCGGCTATCTCCAAGCTCGGCACCGAGCGTCTGTGTCACGACATCATGCGCTACATGGAAGATCGTGCTGACCGTCTGGCTGCCGACCCGGCTTACAAGGAAGAGTTGGCTGAGCTCGATCAGCGCATCGAAGACGAAGCCCGTGCTCAGTTGCAGGCCCTGGATGACCAGCGTGCCCTGCGTCGCAGCGGCGTGAAGTCAGTCCATGACATCGGCGACGATGATTGGGATGAAGAAGATGTGGATGACGAAGACGGTCCGGAAATCATTTACGTGCGTGACTGATTCGTTGCAGTAAACTTAAGCGCCGCTCAATCGAGCGGCGTTTTAGTATCTGGAAATCGATAGTTGGTCACGAATAACCACGAATAACGTTACGGGCAGTGCCAGGTCGCGCTGTCCTCAAGCTAAGGTTGAAGATGATGCGGAGCAAGGTGACAGGTGCGCAGCGTTGGGTCGTGAAGATCGGCAGCGCTTTGCTGACGGCGGACGGCAAAGGCCTGGATCGCGCAGCAATGGGTGTCTGGGTCGAGCAGATGGTGGCTTTGCATGAAGCTGGCGTCGAGCTCGTGTTGGTGTCTTCCGGGGCGGTGGCTGCGGGGATGAGCCGCTTGGGCTGGACCGTACGACCCAGCGCGATGCACGAGTTGCAGGCTGCCGCCGCCATCGGTCAGATGGGGTTGGTGCAGGCCTGGGAGTCGAGCTTTGCCGAGCATGATCGGCACACGGCGCAGATTCTCCTGACGCACGATGACTTGTCCGACCGCAAGCGTTACCTGAACGCCCGCAGCACCTTGCGTGCACTGGTTGAGTTGAAGGTGATCCCGGTGATCAACGAAAACGACACCGTGGTGACTGACGAAATCCGTTTCGGCGACAACGACACGCTGGCGGCCCTTGTGGCCAACCTGGTCGAGGCTGACTTGCTGGTGATCCTCACGGATCGCGATGGCATGTTCGACGCTGATCCGCGCAACAACCCCGACGCTAACCTGATTTATGAAGCGCGCGCCGATGATCCAGCGCTGGATGCGGTGGCGGGCGGTACCGGTGGTGCGCTGGGGCGTGGTGGTATGCAGACCAAATTGCGTGCTGCGCGTCTGGCGGCCCGCTCCGGGGCGCACACCATCATCGTGGGCGGGCGCATTGAGCGTGTGCTGGATCGCCTGAAGGCGGGTGAGCGCATTGGCACCTTGCTCTCGCCTGAGCGTGGCATGCTGGCGGCGCGCAAGCAGTGGCTGGCCGGGCATTTGCAAACCCGTGGCACGCTGGTGCTGGATGGTGGTGCGGTGAAAGCGTTGGTCCAGGACCATAAAAGTTTGCTGCCGGTGGGGGTCAAGCTGGTCCAGGGCAGCTTCCGTCGTGGCGAAATGGTGGTGTGTGTGGCGCCGGATGGTCGCGAGATCGCTCGAGGCCTTGCTAACTACAGCGCGCTGGAAGCGCAAAAAATTATCGGTCAGTCGTCTGAGGCGATTGTCGGTCTTTTGGGTTACATGGCTGAGCCGGAACTGGTTCACCGCGATAACCTGATTCTGGTCTGAAGGAATACCTGAATGCGAATGGCAAAAGGATTGTTGGGTCTGCTGCTGGCGATGCCGTTGCTGGCTTCGGCTGAGGAAATTGGCCAGGTATCAACAGTGTTCAAATTCGTCGGTCCGAACGACCGTATCGTCGTCGAAGCGTTTGATGATCCGAAGGTCGATGGCGTGACGTGCTACCTGTCGCGAGCAAAGACGGGTGGTGTGAAGGGTGGTTTGGGGCTGGCTGAAGATCGCGCCGAGGCGTCCATCGCTTGCCGTCAGGTCGGGCCCATCAGCTTCAAGGGTGAGCTGAAGGATGGCGATGAGGTGTTCAAGGAGCGCACGTCGCTGGTGTTCAAGACCATGCAGGTGGTGCGCTTCCTCGACAAGAAGCGCAATACGCTGGTGTATCTGGTCTACAGCGATCGTGTGATTGAAGGTAGCCCGCAGAATGCGGTGACGGCGATTCCGATTCTGCCGTGGGCGCAGCCTCAATAATCTGACGCAAATCCAAGTGTGGGAGCGGGCTTGCTCGCGAAGGCGGTGTAGCAGTCAACGATGATGTTGAATGTAACGACCTCTTCGCGAGCAAGCCCGCTCCCACATTTTTTTTGTTGTGTTTGCCAAATCGCAGGCAATAAAAAACCGACCCTGAGGTCGGTTTTTCAACAAGCTTATCGCTTAAGCGGCAACAGCAAGGTTCAGAGCCTTGACGTGACCGTTCAGGCGGCTCTTATGACGAGCAGCCTTGTTCTTGTGGATGATGCCTTTATCGGCCATACGGTCGATAACTGGCACGGCCAGAACGTAAGCAGCTTGAGCTTTGGCAGCGTCTTTTGCGTCGATGGCTTTAACTACATTCTTGATGTAGGTACGAACCATGGAACGCAGGCTGGCGTTGTGGCTGCGACGCTTCTCAGCCTGTTTTGCACGTTTTTTGGCGGAAGGTGTGTTGGCCACCGTCGAGCTCCTCGAAAGACTTTTTAGGAAATAGCAAACAAAATAGGCCGCGAATCATGCCGATGAGTTGATGTCTTGTCAAGGGCGGTTGAGACGTTCCGCTAAGTGGTAGGTATAAAGAGGCGGGATATTTATTTCCGGCGCTTGACCTGTAAACTCGCGAGCTTTGGCTCTGTGCTGCTGCGGCGCGGAGTATCGCATAAGTAGGCGCTTTGTTCGCCTGCTGTTTATCGACAGGCACAAACTCTTTCAATGAATCTGCTCAAATCGTTGGCCGCCGTCAGCTCTATCACGATGATTTCCCGGGTTTTGGGGTTTGTTCGTGACACGCTGATCGCACGTACATTTGGTGCCGGGATGGCGACGGACGCCTTCTTTATCGCCTTCAAATTGCCAAACCTGTTGCGCCGGATCTTCGCCGAGGGGGCATTTTCCCAGGCTTTCGTGCCGATTCTGGCCGAATACAAAAGTCAGAAGGGTGAGGAGGCGACGCGAACGTTTGTTGCGTACGTCTCGGGCCTGCTGACGCTGGTACTGGCGCTGGTGACAGTGTTGGGGATGATTGCTGCTCCCTGGGTGATCTGGGCGACCGCGCCGGGTTTTACCGATACACCGGAAAAATTCGAGCTGACTGCCAGCCTGTTGCGGGTGACCTTTCCCTACATATTGCTGATCTCCCTGTCTTCCCTGGCCGGTGCGATCCTCAATACGTACAACCGTTTTTCGGTGCCGGCCTTCGTGCCGACCCTGCTCAACGTCAGCATGATCATCTTTTCGCTGTTCCTGACCCCGTATTTCGATCCCCCGGTCATGGCGTTGGGCTGGGCGGTTCTGGTGGGTGGTCTGGCGCAATTGCTCTATCAGCTACCGCACCTGAAAAAGATCGGCATGCTGGTGTTGCCACGCCTGAACCTGCGTGACAGTGGCGTCTGGCGGGTCATGAAGCAGATGCTGCCGGCGATTCTAGGCGTGTCCGTGAGCCAGATTTCGCTGATCATCAACACCATCTTCGCGTCCTTTCTGGTGGCCGGATCGGTGTCCTGGATGTATTACGCCGACCGATTGATGGAATTGCCGTCCGGCGTACTGGGTGTGGCGTTGGGCACGATTCTGTTGCCGACACTGGCCAAAACCTACGCAAGCAAGGATCGTCACGAATATTCGCGCATCCTCGATTGGGGGCTGCGCCTGTGCTTCGTCCTGGTGTTGCCGTGTGCGCTGGCGCTGGGGATTCTGGCCGAGCCGCTGACCGTCTCGCTGTTCCAGTACGGCCAGTTCAGCGCCTTTGATGCTTCAATGACGCAGCGGGCGTTGATCGCATATTCAGTCGGGTTGCTCGGTATTATCGTAATTAAAGTGCTGGCACCGGGCTTTTATGCGCAACAAAACATCCGTACTCCGGTAAAAATTGCAATTTTCACCCTGGTGGTAACCCAGTTGTTCAACCTGATGCTGATCGGTCCGCTGGCCCACGCAGGTCTGGCCCTGGCGATCAGTGCCGGTGCCTGCCTCAACGCCGGGTTATTGTTCTATCAGTTGCGCAAGCAGCAGATGTACCAGCCGCAGCCGGGCTGGGCGAAGTTCGGCGCCAAGCTCGTCATCGCCGTGTTGGTGATGTCCGGGGTGTTGCTGGTCGGGATGCACTTCATGCCGGCCTGGGATCAGGGGCATATGCTGGAGCGGTTCCTGCGCCTTGGCGCTTTGGTCGCGGCCGGTATCGTCTCTTATTTCGGGATGTTGCTGCTGATGGGCTTCCGTTTGCGCGACTTCAATCGCAAGGCATTGAGTTGAGGTTTCGACCTCGATAAACACGGGCGAGCCGGTGGTTTTGTCGGCTCGATCACTTTGGTTACGGTGTTGCCTGTCGTCGGCCGCCGGGTGTGGTTATAATCGACCACTTTATGAGCAAGAAGCGCGTTATGCAGCTGGTTCGAGGCCTCCAAAATCTGCGCCCCCAGCATCGGGGCTGTGTCGCCACCATTGGCAACTTTGACGGTGTTCACCGTGGTCACCAGGCTATCCTGGCGCGGCTGCGTGAACGTGCGCTCGAGTTGGGCGTGCCCAGCTGCGTGGTGATTTTTGAGCCGCAGCCGCGCGAATTCTTTGCTCCGGACACGGCCCCGGCCCGTCTGGCCCGGCTGCGGGACAAACTGCAGCTGCTGGCCGACGAAGGTGTCGACCGCGTCCTGTGCCTGGCTTTCAACCAGCGCCTGAGCAAGCTCAGTGCCAGCGAATTCGTTGATACCATCCTGGTGGATGGCCTTGGCGTACAGCACCTGGAAGTCGGAGATGACTTCCGCTTCGGCTGCGACCGCGTAGGAGATTTCGATTTCCTGCTACAAGCCGGCATCGTTCAGGGCTTTACCGTCGAGGCGGCGCAAACGGTCGAGCTGGACGGCATCCGGGTCAGCAGCACCCAGGTCCGCAATGCCTTGGCCGCTGCTGATTTCGCCTTGGCCGAGCGACTGCTCGGGCGGCCGTTCCAGATTACCGGGCGGGTGCTGCACGGCCAGAAACTGGCGCGCCAGTTGGGTACGCCCACGGCCAACATACAACTCAAGCGCCGTCGCGTGCCGCTGTCCGGGGTTTACCTGGTCAACGTCGACATCGACGGCAAGACCTGGCCAGGCGTCGCCAATATCGGCGTGCGGCCAACGGTTCAAGGTGATGGCAAAGCCCACCTCGAAGTGCATCTTTTAGATTTTGCCGGCGATCTGTATGACCGGCGTTTGACGGTGGTCTTCCACCACAAGCTGCGTGAAGAGCAGCGTTTCGCCTCTCTGGAGGCGCTTAAGACGGCGATCAATGCGGATGTCGCCGCCGCCCGTGCCCTGTCGCACCTAGCGCCAATCGCTAATGAAGAGCCTTAAATGACCGACTATAAAGCCACGCTAAACCTTCCGGACACCGCCTTCCCAATGAAGGCCGGCCTGCCTCAGCGCGAACCGCAGATTCTGCAGCGCTGGGACAGCATTGGCCTGTACGGTAAGTTGCGCGAGATTGGCAAGGATCGTCCGAAGTTCGTCCTGCACGACGGTCCTCCGTACGCCAACGGCACGATTCACATCGGTCATGCGCTGAACAAGATTCTCAAGGACATGATCATCCGCTCGAAGACCCTGTCGGGTTTCGACGCGCCTTATGTGCCGGGTTGGGACTGCCACGGTCTGCCGATCGAGCACAAAGTCGAAGTGACCCACGGCAAGAACCTGGGCGCGGACAAGACCCGCGAACTGTGCCGTGCCTACGCCACTGAGCAGATCGAAGGCCAGAAATCCGAATTCATCCGTCTGGGCGTGTTGGGCGACTTCGCCAACCCGTACAAGACCATGGACTTCAAGAACGAGGCCGGTGAAATCCGCGCCTTGGCTGAAATCGTCAAGGGCGGTTTCGTGTTCAAGGGCCTGAAGCCTGTGAACTGGTGCTTCGACTGCGGTTCGGCCCTGGCTGAAGCGGAAGTCGAGTACGAGAACAAGAAGTCCTCGACCATCGACGTAGCCTTCCCGATTGCCGACGAAGCCAAGCTGGCTGCCGCTTTCGGGCTGCCATCGCTGGCCAAACCGGCTTCGATCGTGATCTGGACTACCACCCCGTGGACCATCCCGGCCAACCAGGCGCTGAACGTTCACCCGGAATTCAATTACGCCCTGGTCGATGTCGGCGACAAACTGCTGGTGCTGGCTGAAGAGCTGGTCGAGTCGTGCCTGGCGCGTTACAGCCTGGAAGGTTCGGTCATCGCGACCACCACCGGTAAAGAACTGGACCTGATCAATTTCCGTCACCCGTTCTACGATCGCCTGTCGCCAGTTTACCTGGCCGAGTACGTTGAACTGGGCGCCGGCACGGGCGTGGTTCACTCCGCACCGGCCTACGGCGTGGACGACTTCGTGACCTGCAAGAAGTACGGCATGGTCAACGACGACATTCTCAATCCGGTACAAAGCAACGGCGTATACGCGACGTCACTGGAATTCTTTGGCGGCCAGTTCATCTGGAAAGCCAACCCGGCCATCGTCGACAAGCTGACTGAAGTCGGCGCGCTGCTGCACACCACGATCATCGAACACAGCTACATGCACTGCTGGCGTCACAAGACCCCGCTGATCTACCGCGCCACCGCGCAGTGGTTCATCGGCATGGACAAAGAGCCTGTGACCGGCGACACCTTGCGCAAGCGGGCGATCAAAGCCATCGAAGACACCAGGTTCGTCCCGGCCTGGGGCCAGGCGCGCCTGCACTCGATGATCGCCAACCGTCCGGACTGGTGCATCTCCCGTCAGCGCAACTGGGGCGTGCCGATCCCGTTTTTCCTGAACAAGGAAAGCGGCGAACTGCACCCACGCACCGCCGAGCTGATGGAAGAAGTCGCCAAGCGCGTCGAGGTCGAAGGCATCGAAGCCTGGTTCAAGATGGACGCCGCCGAACTGCTGGGTGACGAAGCACCGCAGTACGACAAGATCAGCGACACCCTGGACGTCTGGTTCGATTCGGGCACCACGCACTGGCACGTCCTGCGCGGTTCGCACCCGATGGGCCACGAGACCGGTCCACGCGCCGACCTGTACCTGGAAGGTTCGGACCAACACCGTGGCTGGTTCCATTCGTCGTTGCTGACGGGTTGCGCCATCGACAACCACGCGCCATACCGCGAACTGCTGACCCACGGCTTCACGGTTGATGAGTCCGGTCGCAAGATGTCCAAATCTTTGGGCAACGTGATTGCACCGCAAAAGGTCAACGACACCCTGGGCGCCGACATCATGCGTCTGTGGGTGGCTTCCACCGATTACTCGGGTGAAATGGCGGTTTCCGAGCAGATCCTGCAACGCAGTGCGGACGCCTACCGGCGTATCCGTAACACCGCGCGCTTCCTGCTCTCGAACCTGACCGGCTTCAACCCGGCCACCGACATCCTGCCGGCCGAAGACATGCTCGCGCTGGACCGTTGGGCCGTGGACCGCACGCTGCTGCTGCAACGTGAACTGCAAGAGCACTACGGCGAATACCGCTTCTGGAACGTCTATTCCAAGATCCACAACTTCTGCGTGCAGGAGTTGGGTGGTTTTTACCTCGACATCATCAAGGACCGTCAGTACACCACTGGCGCCAACAGCAAGGCCCGCCGTTCGGCGCAAACCGCGCTGTATCACATCTCCGAAGCGCTGGTACGCTGGATTGCACCGATCCTCGCGTTCACCGCTGACGAACTGTGGGAATACCTGCCGGGCGAACGCAACGAATCGGTAATGCTCAACACCTGGTATGAAGGTTTGACCGAGCTGCCGGAAGGCGTCGAGCTGGACCGCGCCTACTGGGAGCGGATCATGGCGGTCAAAGTGGCCGTCAACAAAGAAATGGAAATCCAGCGCGCGGCCAAGGCCGTCGGTGGCAACCTGCAAGCCGAAGTGACGCTGTTTGCCGAAGAAGCGCTGAGCGCCGACCTGGCCAAGCTGAGCAACGAACTGCGCTTCGTGTTGATCACTTCGACCGCGACTGTTGCACCATTCGTTCAGGCGCCGGCCGATGCCGTGGTCACCGAAGTCAGCGGTTTGAAGCTGCAAGTGGTCAAGTCGAGCCACGCCAAGTGCGCCCGTTGCTGGCACTGCCGTGAAGACGTCGGCGTGAACCCGGAGCATCCGGAAATCTGCGGTCGTTGCATCGACAACATCAGCGGCGCTGGCGAGGTCCGTCACTATGCCTAACGCCGTTGGCCGTTTCGGACGGCTGAGCTGGCTCTGGTTGAGTTTGCTGGTCCTGGTCATCGACCAGGCCAGCAAGTTCTACTTCGAAGACAGGCTCGAGATGTTCCAGCAAATCGTGGTGATCCCCGATTTGTTCAGCTGGACCCTGGCCTACAACACCGGCGCGGCGTTCAGCTTCCTGGCCGACAGTTCCGGCTGGCAGCGCTGGTTGTTCGCACTGATCGCGATAGTGGTCAGTGTGGTGCTGGTGGTGTGGCTCAAGCGTCTGGGGCGCAATGAAACCTGGCTGGCGGTCGCCTTGGCGCTCGTGCTGGGTGGCGCGCTGGGTAACTTGTATGACCGCATTGCCCTGGGCCATGTGATCGATTTCATTCTGGTGCATTGGCAGAACCGCTGGCAGTTCCCGGCGTTCAACGTTGCCGACAGCGCAATCACGGTGGGTGCCGTGATGCTGGCACTGGATATGTTCAAAAGTAAGAAGACCGGAGAAGCCATTCATGACTGAACAGGTATTGGCCGAGCAACGCATCCGCCAGAACACGGAAGTCACCTTGCACTTTGCACTGCGCCTGGAGAACGGCGACACCGTCGACAGCACCTTCGACAAAGCACCGGCGACCTTTCAGGTCGGTGACGGCAACCTGTTGCCGGGTTTCGAAGCCGCACTGTTCGGCTTCAAGGCGGGCGACAAGCGTACGCTGACGATTCAGCCGGAAAACGCTTTCGGCCAGCCGAACCCGCAGAACGTACAGATCATCCCGCGTTCGCAGTTCAAGGACATGGACCTGTCGCCGGGCCTGCTGGTGATCTTCAACGATGCGGCGAATACTGAGCTGCCTGGCGTTGTGAAAGAATTCGATGACGAGCAAGTGACCATCGACTTCAACCACCCGCTGGCTGGCAAGACATTGACCTTTGACGTCGAAATCATCAACGTCAAATCGCTGTAACTTGAGGGAGCGAGCCCGCTCG
Organism: Pseudomonas sp. BE134; assembly: GCF_031456105.1. Lineage (NCBI taxonomy): Bacteria > Pseudomonadati > Pseudomonadota > Gammaproteobacteria > Pseudomonadales > Pseudomonadaceae > Pseudomonas > Pseudomonas sp. BE134. The sequence continues at coordinate 25,703 of NZ_JAVDUA010000030.1, forward strand.
CGAAGACGGCCTGACATTCAATATTGATGTCGACTGATACTCCGTCATCGCGAGCAGGCTCGCTCCCACAGTAAAAGGTTTTTCCCTGTTTTCGCTATTTCTTGCGCGCAAGACACGAGGCACAGCATGCAAATCAAACTCGCCAACCCCCGTGGCTTCTGCGCCGGCGTGGACCGTGCGATCGAAATCGTCAACCGCGCCCTTGAAGTCTTCGGGCCGCCGATCTACGTGCGCCACGAAGTGGTTCACAACAAGTTCGTCGTCGAAGACCTGCGTGCTCGCGGGGCTATCTTCGTTGAGGAACTGGATCAGGTGCCGGATGACGTCATCGTGATCTTCAGTGCCCACGGCGTTTCCCAGGCCGTGCGTACCGAAGCCGCCAGCCGTGGCCTCAAGGTGTTCGACGCGACTTGCCCTCTGGTGACCAAGGTACACATCGAAGTCGCTCGCTACAGCCGCGATGGCCGTGAATGCATCCTGATCGGCCACGCCGGGCATCCGGAAGTCGAAGGCACCATGGGTCAATACGATGGCAGCAATGGTGGCGCTATTTACCTGGTCGAAGACGAGAAAGACGTTGGCGCCTTGCAGGTGCACAACCCGGAAAAACTCGCTTTCGTGACCCAGACCACCCTGTCCATGGACGACACCAGCCGCGTGATCGACGCGTTGCGTTCGCGTTTCCCGGCGATTGGTGGTCCGCGCAAGGACGACATCTGCTATGCCACGCAAAACCGTCAGGACGCCGTCAAGCAATTGGCCGACGAATGCGACGTGGTGCTGGTGGTCGGCAGCCCGAACAGTTCCAACTCCAATCGCTTGCGAGAGCTGGCCGAACGGATGGCCACCCCGGCTTACCTGATCGACGGCGCCGAAGATCTGCAAAAGAGCTGGTTTGAAGGTGTCGAGCGCATCGGCATTACCGCCGGTGCTTCTGCTCCGGAAGTGTTGGTGCGTGGGGTCATCCAGCAATTGCAGGCCTGGGGCGCAACCGGTGCCGATGAGCTGGCCGGGCGTGAGGAGAACATCACGTTTTCCATGCCTAAAGAACTGCGCGTACGTTCTCTGCTTTAACGCTGACATAAAGTCTGCTCGGCTTTATCGCTGCGCAGGCTGACGCGACCTGTCGCAGCCAACACCACTTGAAGCTGGCTGACGGGTTCGCGAGCTGCGCAAAAGTGCAGTGTCCCCGCTTGAAAGGCCCATCCTCCGGGCATCTGTGGTGCGCCTATCCCGCTGAAACGAATGTAACGCCTGACCTGCCTATTTCCGACTATCGACCCCCGAGCGCTGCCCGCGTGCTCAACCAGTAGCGGATTGTTGCTGTCCGCCGGCCCTTTACCGCTGATGTCCAGAATGATCCGCCAGCCCTGACCCCAATTCCCGTTGATGCCATGAATCACAACGGTCTGATTGTGTGTGATGGCTAGGGTTCTGGCGTTGCGTATTCCACTGGCCAGCGCGTGCGCCGCTTGCTCTCGATGGTTCGATTCAGTGAGTGCCGCGAACGCCGGACTGACCAACAGCAGAACAATTGTGGCAATTGCCAGTCCCATAAGCAGTTCGATCAGGCTGAAACCTTGCTGTTGCATGGCATTTCCTTCCCTGGAGAGTTGTCACCCACGCAATCCATGCGGGGGTGCAGGCAGATGTTCTAGCGCGTAAAGGCAGGTATAGCCGACGGCAACCGAGGGCACCGATGGATCATCGTACAAAAGGTTTCACGCTGATCGAGTTGTTGCTCGCGCTCGCGGTGTTTCTGATTTTGATCACCCTGGCGGTGCCGGCGTTTACCCGTTCGGTGCAAACCACCAGGGCCGATACTGAAATAGGCGGCTTGCAGCGTGGGCTCAATTTCGCCCGGCTGGAGGCCATCGATCGTGGCATCACCATCCGGGTCCGCCCGACGGCTGGTGGCAATGGATGGAGCGGTGAATTGACGGTCTATGACGGTACCGGCACGCCGGCCAATGTATTGCGGGTTGTTCCAGCGATGAGCGGCGGCGCCACTCTGACGCTAACCTCAGAGGTCACAGCGCTGGACTTCAACAACCTGGGTGGTTTGTCGGCACCGTCTACTTCAGTCGTCATCAACTACGTACGGGGGACGCAAAGCAGGACGCTGAATGTGTGTTTGAACGGACGAATTCTATTGGGTGGAAGTTGCGGATGAGGGGATGGAGCAAGCGTGCACAGGAGGGCATGACGCTGATCGAAGTCTTGGTTGCGTTATTGATACTGACGGTGGGGCTATTGGGGGCCGCGGCGATTCAGCTCAATGCGCTGAAATACACCGACAGTTCACGCATGACCAGCCAGGCCAGTTTTATCGCCTACGACATGATGGACCGCATCCGCGCCAATTCCGCGGCCGACTACACCGTCACACCACCGGCCTCGGGCAACTTGAGTGTCGCCCGAGATCAGGATCTCTACGATTTCACCACCAACATCGTCAATTTCGGCGGTGCGACGGCTACCGGCAGCGTGGCGTTGAACCAGCGGGTCTACACCATCACCATCACCTGGGATGACTCGCGCGCTGCCAATACCGCCAACTCGCGCCGCAGCTTCATCTTGACCAGCCGCGCCACGGTCGACCCGGTGTCCACGCCATGAGCCGCTCCAGCCGGGGGTTCGGTTTGATCGAGTTGTTGATTGCACTGGCGTTGAGCCTGATCGTGGTGCTCGGCGTCGTGCAAATTTTTATCGCGGCTAAAAATACCTACGTTAGCCAGAACGTCTCTGCGGGGATGCAGGAAGACGCGCGATTTGTGTTGAGCAAGATGATTCAGGAAATCCGCATGGTCGGCATGTTCGGCTGTCTGGGGGCCATCACTGACTCAAGTGATGCAGGTGATTTTAACGCCAGCCAGATAACGCCCATCAGTTGGGACAATGCCAATCACAAGCTGACCCTGGTGACGGCGGATGTCGGCGGCGCGGGCGGAGTGCCGGTGTGGACGGTAATCACTAATTGTCGAAACTCGGCGACGGCGTACACCGGCGAACGTAAACCCGCAACGGGGTTTCTGGCGTTTCCGATACGGCGATTGATCTACAGCTTCAGCAATAATCAGATATTGATGGGGGCTGGCGCCGGCAAGCCAACCCAGTACGTACTGGTGAATAACGTGGAGGCGTTCAATGTCAGCTTCGGCCTCGCCAGTTCGGCCACCGATCTGGCCGCTTCCAGTTACAGCAGCAACCCGTCAGACCCGGCACGCATTCGCAGCGTACGGCTAAGCCTGACCCTCACGGACCCGAACCATCGAGTGCGCGACCAAACCTTCAACGTGGTTGCCGCTTTGCGCAACCGCTTGCCATGAGGGTGGCTGCCATGACGTCTCACGCCCAACGCGGTATGGCGCTGCTGGTCAGTCTGGTGTTTCTGCTGTTGCTGACGTTGATCGGCCTGTCTTCGATGCAGAACGCCACCCTGCAGGAAAAAATGGCCGGCAGCGTGAGCTTGCGCAATCAGTCGTTTCAAGGTGCAGAAGCGGCGCTGCGGGTGGGGGAAAGCGCCGTGCAGCGGGATGGCTATTCACTGCCGATTTGCAGCAATGGCCGTCAGTGCTCACCGCCACCCGAGTCAAAGTCCGTGACTGCCGCAGGGGTTAATTCCGCTTCGGGGGTGACCTGGATCGCATCCGGAACGGGCTTTTATGGTGTGCAAAACATTGGCACTACCCAGGCTGCCGTGAATTTACCGACTCACACCACGGCAACCCTGTACCGGGTGACGGCAGTAGGTATTGCGGGCCATTCGCGCAGCGTGGTGGAGAGTATTTATGCAAAATACTAAGCGCCACATTGCATGGCGACTGCGGCGGTTTGGCGTTGGGTTGCTGCTGTGCCTGTCGATGCCGGCCTATTGTTTTACGTCGCCGGACGCGCCAACCCCGAGTAAACGTCGATGTCTGGCCGCTGGAAATTGGTACGGTTTCTATCGCGAAAAACAGGGGTTGACGGCAATCTGCCTGAGGCTGCCTGAAGCGTTCAGCGTTAAGATGCTCGACGGTAATGGCGATGGCGTAGTCGATAATCCCGACGCAATTTCCAGCGGGGTGATCTATATCGGCGATAATCCGTCCTCCGATGGCATCGCCAATGACATCACCGGAAATGATTCTGGAGACGTGATCACCCCAGTGGTGGAAAAATCCGGCGGCGGCAGCCGTCGCATCATGTGGCGACAAATACAGTAAGTGAGAGTTGAGGCATGCGTAGATCCAACCGAGGTTTTACCCTGATCGAAATCATGATCGTGATTGCAATCATCGGGATCGTCATCACCATTGCCGCCCCGAGCTTCACCGAATACCTGAATAAAGGCCGGCGCGGCGAAATTGCCGGAATGCTATCGGAGCAGGCGCAGATCCTTGAACGGTTCTACTCCCAGAACAATGTCTACACCAATGCCACCGGCCTGAGCGCCGGCAACGACTATTACACCATCACCCCGACCCTGACTGATCAGACCTTCCTGCTGACCGCGGTGCGCAAGTCCGGTTCGAGCATGGCCACCGACAAGTGCGGGGATTTCACCCTCACCAATACCGGTGTCAGAAGCATGGTCAATGCCACAGACGGGTTGACCGCCAAGGACTGCTGGGGTGGCTGAGTTTCTTTTCGGGCGCCTCTTGTGCCCTTCGTCTATTTAACGGTTGGATCTGAACATGACCAGGCAACAGCAAGTGGTGATTGTCGGCGGTGGCGTGATTGGGCTGCTGACGGCGTTCAATCTCGCGTCCGAAGTGCAGAGTGTTGTGCTGCTGGATCGTTCGAACGTCGGGCAGGAGTCGTCATGGGCGGGGGGCGGGATTGTTTCGCCGTTGTACCCGTGGCGCTACAGCCCGGCAGTCACTGCGTTGGCGCATTGGTCCCAGGATTTTTATCCACAGCTCGGTGAGCGCCTGTTCGCCGCAACCGGGGTTGACCCTGAAGTTCATACCACCGGTTTGTACTGGCTGGATCTGGATGACGAGATTGAGGCGCTGGCCTGGGCCGAGCGCGAGAATCGTCCGCTGCGGGCTGTGGATATCTCGGCGGCACACGATGCAGTGCCGGTGCTGGGCGCGGGTTTTTCGCGGGCGGTCTACATGGCCGATGTCGCCAATGTGCGTAATCCTCGGCTGGTGAAGTCGCTGAAGGCTGCCTTGCTGGCGCTGCCGAATGTGACGATCCACGAGCAGTGCGAAGTCAGCGGGTTCATTCGTGAGGGTGATCAAATCGTGGGTGTGCAGACCTCGACGGGTGCCATTGCGGGTGATCAAGTGGTCCTGACAGCAGGCGCCTGGAGTGGTGATTTACTGAAAAGCCTGGGGCTGGAACTGCCAGTCGAACCGGTAAAAGGGCAAATGATTCTGTACAAGTGCGCGTCAGACTTTCTGCCGAGCATGGTGCTGGCCAAGGGGCGTTATGCGATTCCCCGGCGCGACGGGCACATTCTGATCGGCAGTACGCTGGAGCATGAAGGCTACGACAAGACACCGACCGATTCGGCGCTGGAAAGCCTGAAGGCATCGGCGGTGGAGTTGATTCCGGCATTGGCGGATGCCGAAGTGGTCGGGCATTGGGCCGGGTTGCGGCCGGGCTCGCCGGAAGGCATACCATACATCGGCCAAGTGCCAGGGTTTGAAGGGCTTTGGCTCAACTGCGGGCATTACCGCAATGGGCTGGTGCTGGCGCCGGCGTCGTGTCAGTTGTTTGCCGATGTGATGCTGGGGCGCGAGCCGATTATTGATCCTGCGCCGTATGCACCGACCGGGCGGATCTGACCGCTAATGATGTATCGCCGGGCAGATAGCTATCGCGAGCAGGCTCGCTCCCACAGGGGATTTGCATAGTTCACAGATCCAATGTGGGAGCGGCGGTGCGACGATTCGACTTGCCCGCTAAGGGGCCCTCAATCCAACCCTAACTTCTTCAGCCTGTAGCGCATCGACCTGAACGACAAACTCAACCGCTGAGCCGCCGCCGTGCGGTTCCAGCGGGTTTCCTCCAGCGCCTGGAGGAGGAGTTTGCGTTCGACGTTTTCCAGATAATGTTCAAGATTATCAATCTGCGTCAGGTCCGCAGCCGCACCTTCTGCCGTGCAATTACCGTCGGCCAGTCGTAAATCACTCGCTTCAATCTGCTTGTTTTCACACAAGGTGTGAGCCCGTTCGAGCACGTTCTCCAGTTCCCGCACATTGCCGGGGAAGCGGTAATTTTTCAGTGCTTCCAGGGCCAGCGGGTGAAGCGTTGCGGCGGGTTGGTCGCTGCTGGCTGCCAAGCGCCCGAGCACATGACTGGCCAGTGGTTCGATGTCGTCACGGCGTTCGCGCAATGACGGAACTCGCAGTTCGATCACGTTGAGGCGGTAATACAAATCCTGGCGAAATCGTTCAGCAGAAACTTCGACATCGAGGTCTTTGTGGTTGGCGCAAAGGATGCGCACATCGACCACCGTTTCCTGTTGTTCGCCGACCCTGCGTACGGTTTTTTCCTGAATTGCACGCAGCAGTTTGACCTGCATGGCCAAAGGCAAATCCGCGACTTCATCGAGGAACAGCGTGCCGCCATGGGCGGCCTGGAACAGACCGGGGTTGTCTTCGATGGCGCCACTGAAACTGCCTTTGCGATGCCCGAAGAACTCGCTTTCCATCAGCTCTGACGGAATCGCCCCACAGTTGACCGGGACGAAGGGTTGATGGGCTCGCGGTCCTTGCTCATGGATCAATCGGGCGACCAATTCTTTGCCACTGCCCGATTCGCCGCTGATATACACCGGCGCCTGGCTGCGCGCGAGTTTGTCGATGTGTTTGCGCAGGCTGTGCATGGGCAGGGAGCTGCCCAGTAGCTGGCGATCAATGGCGGTACTGGCGTCGCCCGGTGCAGGCACGCGCAGGGCGCTGGTGATCAGTTCTCGCAGCCGAGTGAGGTCGACCGGTTTGGTCAGGAAGTCGAAGGCGCCGGCCTTGAGTGCATTGATCGCCGTTTCGAGACTGCCGTAGGCGGTGATCATCGCCACCGGCACTTGCGCGTAACGCTGCTGAATGTATTGAACCAACTCAAGGCCGGTGCCGTCGGGCAGGCGCATGTCGGTGAGGCACAAATCGAAGGTTTCCCGGGCCAACAACGCTTGGGCATCGCCCAGGTTACGGACACTGAAGGTATCGAGTTTCATCCGTCCCAGAGTGATTTCGAGGAGTTCGCGGATGTCCGGTTCGTCGTCGACGATCAGGACTTTGGGCCGTGGGCTCATGTTCAACTTCGTTTCCGTCCGTGGGCAAAAGTAATGCGAAAGCAGCCGCCGTCTTGGCGTGGTTTGAAGTCTAGGCGGGCCTGGTTGCTTTCGCACAGCTCACGGGACAGATACAGCCCCAGGCCTGTGCCTTGGCTACGGGTGGTAAAAAACGGTTCGAACAAATGCACCTGCTGGTCCGGCGCAACACCGGGGCCGTCGTCCGTGACTTCGAGGGTGGGCAACTGGCTGTCGGCATCGACAAACAAATCGAGCCAGACCTGGGCCATGTCGTGATTCAGGGCGCTGTGGTGCCAGGCGTTGCGCAACAAATTGTCCAGAACCTGGGTGAGCTGGTCTGGGTCCATCAAGGTGTTGAAATCGCCTGACCCTATATGCAGGTGAATGTGCTGACCTTCGGTCGCAGCTTCACGAATGTCGGCGACGAACGTTTGCAGCCATGGCTTCAGATCGAGCCGTTGCGGGACGGTTTGCTGGCGGCGGGACAATTGCAGGACGTGTTCGATAACCCGATTCATTCGCTGAGAGTGGTCTTGAATAATCTGGGTCAGACGCCGATCTGCCCCCTTGAGTTCCTCTGATTCGCGCAGCAATTGCGCGGCATGACTGATGGCGCCCAATGGATTGCGGATTTCATGGGCAATACCCGCCGTCAGTCGACCGAGTGCAGCGAGTTTTAGTTGCTGTGCTTGTTGTGCGACCTGAGCGAGGTCTTCGAGAAACACCAGGGTCTGGTGATTAGGGCTTTGGTTCAGGGCGATGAAACTGGGTTGCAATTCCAGGCCGCTGCTATCGATTTTCAGACTTTGCGGGCGCAAGGCCGGATTGTTGAACCACAGCTCAAGACGTTCGACCAGCGTTGGCGAAAAGTCATCGATCCGTTGTCCGTCGAGTGCTTTGTGCCCCAGCAATATCAAGGCGCTGTGATTGGCCAGTTGCACCCGCCGCTGCTCATCGAGCACCAGAATGCCCGTGCGCATGCGTTGCAGGATCAGCGCATTGAGCGCTTCGAGTCCCACCACTTCGCTGGCTCGCTGTTCGGCGAGGTGTTCGCTGACTTCCAGGCGTCGGGTCAAGCCTTGCACCAGCAATGCCGCGGCAAAGCACAGTGCGCCGAGCGTGCCGACTTGCAGGTAGTCGTTGGGGCTGGCCTGGTGGCTGAAGCCAAGGAGGAAGCTGAAACCGACGATACCCAGTGCGCCGACGGCGGCGATGGACAGGCCGGTACGTCCACGCAGCAGGGTATTGCTGATGGCCACTGTCACGATCAATAGATTGCCAATACCGCTGGCCACTCCACCTGCGGCGTAAAACAAACCGCAGAGCAGCAAGACGTCGACCAGCGCGAGGCCGAACAGCTGCGCCGGCCGTCGGGTGTTTCCCAAAAACACCACCAGCAGAATATTCAGCACCAGGTACAACCAGCTGCCACTGCGCAGCAGATCGTCATTGGCGAACGTCAGCAACCCGTTGTCGAGGTTGCTGGTCATCAACAACACCAAGGTGATGCCGACGCTTAAGCGGTAGAGGTGGTAAAGGCGCAGCAGTCGCCGAGCCTGTTTGTCGCCGGGACTGGACGTCTCAGCGACCACCAGGGCCCGGGCCTTGCTCAAGGTGAGCCTGGCTGCAATACCACTGTTGTTGAAGGCTCAGCGCGCGGTCGCGGGGCAGGTGAACACCGCAATGGGCGCAGCGGACCATGGGGGCAGCTTCCAGCTCGGCGGAGGACTTGAGCGTGGACGTCGAGCCCTTGAACTTGCGCCAGAACCATACCGCAGCGGCAATCAGGGCGATCCAGAACAGTAAACGAAGCATGGTGAGCAGCTTTATGACGGGTGATTAAGCAGTTTAGCCAAGGACATGCCGAGCGCACAGCGTAATCATCACGCCCACAAAAAAGGAGCCTCGCAAGGCTAATGCCGGTCAGTTAAGCCATAACGCGTTCTGTAGCAGCTGGCGAAGCCTGCGTTCGGCTGCGCAGCAGTCGTAAAACCGGAGTTTGCGGTCTACCTGAAACACCGCATCGTCTGATGTCACGACTGCTGCGCAGCCGAACGCAGGCTTCGCCAGCTGCTACAACAATTGCGTTACCGCAGAAATTGCTTAACTGATCGGCATTAGCCTCGCAAGGCTCCTTTTTGTACAACCAGAGGTGTCAGTCGAACACGCCAAAGGTCATGTAGCTGAACCACGAGCGGTCGCTGTTGTTGCCTTCGGACTCCTGTTGCTCTTCTTCGACGGCGTCGCCACTTCCATCTTTAGGCTTCAGTTCGGCCGGAATCGCTTCCTTGGCATCCTGGAACTGTCTCTGCACGTCCTGGTTGGCGCGGGTTTCGCCCGGCGGCAGCGGTGGACGGGACTCGATCAGGCCCAGCGTGGCCTTGCTCAACCACGAACGGTTGTCGGCTTCGGCGACCGAAGGCTTGAACTGACCGTCTTCCAGGTTTGGATTGTTCGGGTAGTTGAGCTTCAGGGTTTCGAGGCTGGTGGCTGCCAGATCGTCCAGATGCATACGCTGGTAGGCTTCAGTCATGATCGCCAGTCCGTCACCGACGGACGGGGTATCCTGGAAGTTTTCCACCACGTAACGGCCACGGTTCGCGGCGGCAACATAAGCCTGACGGGTCAGGTAATAGTGGCCAACGTGAATCTCGTAGGCCGCCAGCAAGTTGCGCAAGTAAATCATGCGCTGCTTGGCGTCCGGCGAGTAGCGGCTGTTCGGGAAGCGGCTGGTCAGCTGAGCGAACTCGTTGAAGGAGTCGCGAGCGGCGCCCGGATCACGCTTGGTCATGTCCAGCGGCAGGAAACGCGCCAGCAGGCCGACATCCTGATCAAAGGACGTAAGACCTTTCATATAGTAGGCGTAATCCACATTCGGGTGCTGCGGGTGCAGGCGAATGAAACGCTCGGCGGCCGACTTGGCAGCTTCAGGCTCGGTGTTTTTGTAGTTCGCGTAGATGAGCTCGAGTTGAGCCTGATCAGCGTAGCGACCGAACGGATAACGCGATTCCAGAGCCTTCAGCTTGGTAATTGCGCTGGTGTAGCTACTCTTGTCCAGATCTTGCTGAGCCTGCTGGTACAGCTCGACTTCGCTAAGGTTTTCGTCTACGACTTCCTTCGATGAGCAAGCAGCGGTCAATGCGAGGATGGCGATCAGCAGCAGGTGTTTCACTTGCATGGCGGCTTGCGTCCCTATGACGGCCGCTGTCTTGGGCGTGGCCGTCCTGTTATGATGAGCGCCCCGTTGTATAGCCTCGGGGCAAAAGACGCCGTATTTAACCACAAGCGCGCAGCCGAAACCAAAAGCTGTGCCGACGCCTAGTCTGAGCATGTCCGATAAAATTGAACTTCGCGCAGAGGTGCCGTCCGAATTGGGCGGCCAACGCCTCGATCAAGTCGCCGCACAATTATTCGCTGAGCACTCGCGCTCGCGCCTTTCCGCCTGGATCAAAGACGGCCGCCTGACTGTGGATGGGGCGGTTATCCGCCCGCGAGACATCGTTCACGGTGGCGCCATTCTTGAACTGACTGCCGAGCAGGAAGCTCAGGGCGAATGGATCGCTCAAGACATCGAGCTGGACATCGTCTATGAAGATGACGACATCCTGGTGATCAACAAGCCTGCGGGTCTGGTGGTTCATCCGGCTGCCGGCCACGCTGATGGCACCTTGCTCAACGCCTTGCTGCACCACGTGCCGGACATTATCAATGTGCCCCGCGCCGGTATCGTGCATCGCCTGGACAAGGACACCACCGGTCTGATGGTGGTGGCCAAGACCATTCAAGCGCAGACACAGCTTGTCACGCAATTGCAGAGCCGCAGCGTAAGCCGGATCTACGAATGCATCGTGATCGGTGTGGTGACGGCGGGGGGCAAGATCAACGCTCCCATCGGTCGTCACGGCCAGCAACGCCAGCGCATGGCGGTGATGGAAGGTGGCAAGCAAGCCGTCAGCCACTATCGCGTGCTCGAGCGTTTCCGCTCCCACACTCACGTGCGGGTGAAGCTGGAAACCGGTCGTACTCACCAGATTCGTGTGCACATGGCTCACATCAACTACCCGTTGGTCGGAGACCCTGCCTACGGCGGTCGCTTCCGTATCCCGCCGGCAGCCAGTGTGACCATGGTCGAATCGTTGAAGGCGTTCCCGCGTCAGGCCCTGCATGCGCGGTTCCTGGAGCTGGATCACCCGACCACCGGTAAACGCATGAGTTGGGAATCGCCACTGCCGGACGATTTCGTCTGGTTGCTGACCCTGCTCAAGCAAGACCGTGAGGCGTTCATCGGATGAGTGACTGGCTGATTCCCGACTGGCCTGCGCCTGCCGGGGTGAAAGCCTGTGTGACCACCCGTGCGGGCGGCGTCAGTCTGGCGCCGTTCGACAGCCTCAACCTTGGCGATCATGTCGACGACAGCCCAGAAGCTGTGGCCGAAAATCGCCGTCGCCTCACCGATCATTTCTCTATTCAACCGGCCTGGTTGCAACAGGTTCACGGCATCGCCGTGGCCCACGCGAACCCAAGCCTGGTAGCCACCGCTGACGCCAGCTGGACAGCCACGCCCGGTATCGCCTGTGCGGCAATGACGGCCGACTGCTTGCCCGCGCTGTTTTGCGACCGTGCCGGCACCCGCGTTGCGGCGGCGCACGCCGGTTGGCGCGGATTGGCGGCGGGCGTGCTCGAAGCGACGCTCGACGCATTGGCTGTCCCGGCAGAAGACGTGCTGGTCTGGCTTGGCCCGGCCATTGGCCCGCAAGCCTTTGAAGTTGGCCCGGAAGTGCGCGAAACCTTCGTCGAACAATTGCCTGAGGCCGCCAAGGCTTTTGTGCCAAGCGCCAATGCTGGCAAATTCATGGCTGATATCTACGAACTGGCGCGTTTGCGTCTGGCTGCTCGTGGTGTCACTGCTGTTTATGGTGGCGGTTTCTGCACCGTGACCGATCCGCGCTTCTTTTCCTACCGCCGCAGTCCACAAACGGGTCGGTTTGCCTCTCTTGTCTGGCTGGAACGCTAGACTTCTCTGATCTGCATCAACTGATCGACGCTTGAAACTCCCAGAATCGACCGCATCTATAACAGTATCTGGCAGGTTTCTTCATTCAGGATGTTTTATAGGTCCGGCCTGCTCAAAAGGAAGGTGACCCATGCGTATAGATCGTTTAACCAGCAAATTGCAGTTAGCACTATCCGACGCCCAATCCCTGGCTGTCGGCCTCGACCATCCCGGCATCGAGCCGGCGCACTTGATGCAGGCGCTGCTTGAACAGCAGGGTGGCTCAATCAAACCTCTGCTGATGCAGGTTGGTTTCGACGTCAACAGCCTGCGTAAAGAGCTGACCAAAGAGCTCGACCAGCTGCCGAAAATCCAGAACCCGACCGGCGACGTGAACATGTCGCAGGACTTGGCGCGCCTGCTTAATCAGGCGGATCGCCTGGCCCAGCAGAAGGGCGACCAGTTCATCTCCAGCGAGCTGGTGCTGCTCGCCGCGATGGACGAGAACAGCAAGCTCGGCAAGTTGCTGCTGGGGCAGGGGGTGAGCAAGAAAGCCCTGGAAAACGCGATCAATAACCTGCGTGGCGGCGAAGCGGTCAACGACGCCAACCACGAGGAGTCGCGCCAGGCGCTGGATAAATACACGGTGGACCTGACCAAGCGTGCCGAAGAAGGCAAACTCGACCCGGTGATCGGCCGTGACGACGAAATTCGCCGGACCATTCAGGTCCTGCAACGCCGTACCAAGAACAACCCGGTGCTGATCGGTGAGCCTGGCGTGGGTAAAACCGCCATCGCCGAGGGCCTGGCCCAGCGCATCATCAATGGCGAGGTACCGGATGGCCTCAAAGGCAAGCGCCTGCTGTCCCTCGACATGGGCGCGCTGATTGCCGGCGCCAAGTATCGCGGTGAGTTCGAAGAACGCCTGAAATCGCTGCTCAACGAGCTGTCGAAGCAGGAAGGGCAGATCATTCTGTTCATTGACGAACTGCACACTATGGTCGGCGCCGGTAAGGGTGAAGGTTCGATGGATGCGGGCAATATGCTCAAGCCTGCGCTGGCGCGCGGTGAACTGCATTGCGTCGGCGCGACCACGCTCAACGAGTACCGCCAATATATAGAGAAGGACGCAGCCCTCGAACGGCGCTTCCAGAAAGTATTGGTGGACGAGCCGAGCGAAGAAGACACCATCGCGATTTTGCGTGGCCTCAAAGAGCGTTACGAGGTTCACCACAAGGTGGCGATCACCGACGGCGCCATCATTGCCGCGGCCAAGCTCAGTCATCGCTACATTACCGATCGCCAATTGCCGGACAAGGCCATCGACCTGATCGACGAAGCGGCCAGCCGTATTCGGATGGAGATCGACTCCAAGCCTGAAGTGCTCGATCGTCTGGAGCGTCGCCTGATTCAGTTGAAGGTGGAGTCTCAGGCGCTGAAAAAAGAAAGCGATGAAGCGGCGATCAAACGCCTGGAAAAACTCCAGGAAGAAATCGTCCGCCTCGAGCGCGAGTATTCGGACCTGGAAGAAATCTGGAATTCGGAAAAAGCCGAAGTCCAGGGTTCTGCGCAGATCCAGCAGAAAATTGAACAGTCCCGTCAGGAACTTGAAGCCGCACGCCGTAAAGGCGACCTCAACCGCATGGCTGAGCTGCAATACGGGGTGATCCCGGACCTGGAACGCAGCCTGCAAATGGTCGATCAGCACGGTAAAAGCGAAAACCAGTTGCTGCGCAGCAAGGTGACTGAGGAAGAAATTGCTGAAGTCGTGTCGAAGTGGACCGGCATTCCGGTGTCGAAAATGCTCGAAGGCGAGCGCGACAAGCTGATGAAAATGGAAAGCCTGTTGCACCAGCGTGTGATCGGTCAGGACGAAGCGGTGATTGCTGTTTCCAACGCCGTGCGCCGTTCGCGGGCCGGGCTGTCCGATCCAAATCGCCCAAGTGGTTCGTTCATGTTCCTCGGCCCGACCGGTGTCGGTAAAACCGAGTTGTGCAAGGCACTGGCCGAGTTCCTCTTTGATACGGAAGAGGCGATGGTGCGGATCGACATGTCCGAGTTCATGGAGAAACATTCCGTGGCTCGACTGATCGGTGCGCCACCAGGGTACGTGGGCTATGAAGAGGGCGGTTACCTGACCGAGGCGGTGCGTCGCAAGCCTTACTCGGTAATCCTCCTGGACGAGGTCGAGAAGGCCCACCCGGATGTGTTCAACATCTTGCTGCAAGTGCTGGAAGATGGCCGCTTGACCGACAGCCATGGCCGCACGGTGGATTTCAAGAATACCGTGATCGTCATGACGTCCAACCTGGGCTCGGTGCAGATCCAGGAGCTGGTCGGCGATCGTGAAGCACAGCGTGCAGCGGTGATGGATGCGATTTCCACCCACTTCCGGCCTGAATTCATCAACCGGGTCGACGAAGTGGTGATCTTCGAGCCATTGGCGCGGGACCAGATCGCGGGCATTACCGAGATCCAGCTGGGACGCCTGCGCAGTCGTCTGACCGAGCGCGAGCTGAAACTGGATCTGAGCCCTGAGGCCATGGATAAGCTGATCGCGGTGGGTTACGACCCTGTATACGGCGCACGTCCGCTCAAGCGAGCGATTCAGCGCTGGATCGAGAACCCGCTGGCTCAGTTGATTCTGTCGGGTCGCTTCATGCCCGGCGAGACCGCTAAGGGTGTGGTGGAAAACGACGAAATCGTATTCGTCTGATTCACTCAGGCAGCAAAATGGATAAGGCCTCGCATTGCGAGGCCTTTTTTTCGCCAGGCTGTTGAACTCTAAGGAAAAGGCTTGTAAAGTGCGCCCCGCAGTAAGTCACCCGCCAGGGTTTCCGCTCCCCAAGCAGAAATCCAAAATAAGTTGCAAATCATTAACTTGAAAGCAATTTAGGGGGTTGACAGAGGTTCTGAAGATTGTAGAATAGCGCGCCTCAGACACACGAACGCAGCGATGCGAACGGGTCGAAGAGAACGCAAAAAGCTTCACCGTTGTAAATTGAAATATGTAGTTCCGTGATAGCTCAGTCGGTAGAGCAAATGACTGTTAATCATTGGGTCCCAGGTTCGAGTCCTGGTCACGGAGCCAATTTCAAACCGGGGTATAGCGCAGTCCGGTAGCGCGCCTGCTTTGGGAGCAGGATGTCAGGAGTTCGAATCCCCTTACCCCGACCATTTTTGGGTCGTTAGCTCAGTTGGTAGAGCAGTTGGCTTTTAACCAATTGGTCGTAGGTTCGAATCCCACACGACCCACCATTTTTGAAACCAGTTAACGCTGGGATCAGATCTTAAGATCAGAGGCCAAAAGCACTGATCGAAGAAGGCGACTTGTAAAGGTCGCCTTTTTTTTACCGGGGTATAGCGCAGTCCGGTAGCGCGCCTGCTTTGGGAGCAGGATGTCAGGAGTTCGAATCCCCTTACCCCGACCATATTAAAAATCCTCGTATCGAAAGATACGGGGATTTTTTTTGTCTGCCGAAAAAAGCCCCGCTTCTCGGTGGAGAAAGCGGGGCGTGGTACTCAGAGGCTTAGGCGCCGTCTTGGTCTTTCAGGTGCTCGAACAAGCCTTTTGGCATTTTTTTGCCGTTGGCTTCGAAGTTGGCTTTCACGTTATCAAACGCCTCTTGCTCGTCGATGAAGCTGTCATGGTTGGTGTCGATCTTGTCGAAGTTGGATTTCGGCGCGACTTTCTGGAATTCCGCACGCGATACCTTGCCGTCGTCATCGGTGTCGGTCTTTGCCATCGACGCATCGCCACATTTGCCTTCACCGCATTTGCCTTCAGGGGTTTTCACCACCTGTTCGGCCGAGGCCAGCAGATAGCCTTGAGTCAGCGGCTGAGCAGCGAATACGGTGCCGGTCAACATCATGCCGCCAGCCAGAACAGCGCCAAGCAGACCAATAGTGTTTTTGGTGGTACGGGACATTTCAATGCTCCTGGGTTGCACGACACAACCGCTTGATAAAGGGTTGCCACGTAAGTGCGGCGACAACCGAAGCAGGCAGGCTGCCTTGCTCGGGTGTAGCCATTTAGCGGGAGTGGTGTATCGCTACTGTGTCGCGCAAGGGGGAGTTTGTAAGCGAAGGGGCGAATCGCGGGGGCAGATACAGTGAGACACTATCTTTTTGCAGGTCAGACCGAGGCGCCTGCATCGCGGGCAAGCCCAGCTCCCACATTGGATCTGTGTACGACGCAGATCCAATGTGGGAGCCGGGCTTGCCCGCGATGAGGCCCTGACAGGCGTCGAATAATTAATGCAGCTTGAGACGCGGCTCAGTCCCGCGCCCGATCTTACTGCCCAGCATCAGCATCGCCGTACGGAACGCGCCATACAGCGCCATCTGGTGCATGCGGTACAGCGACACGTAAAACATCCGCGCCAGCCAGCCCTCCAGCATCACACTGCCGGTCAGGTTGCCCATCAAGTTACCCACAGCCGAAAAGCGTGACAGCGAGATCAACGAACCATAATCGGTGTACTTGTACGTAGGCAGAGGCTTGCCTTCGATCCGCAGCTTCAGCGATTTGGCCAGCAACGAGGCTTGTTGATGTGCCGCCTGGGCACGCGGCGGTACATTGCGATCAGTACCCGGTTGCGGGCATGCCGCGCAGTCACCGAAAGCGAAGATATTTTCATCGCGGGTGGTTTGCAGGGTGGGCAGCACGTGCAGCTGGTTGATGCGGTTGGTTTCCAGGCCGTCGATGTCTTTGAGGAACCCCGGTGCACGAATTCCGGCGGCCCAGACTTTGAGGCTGGCGTTGATCACTTTGCCATCGACGGTGATCAAGCTGTCGGCCGTCACTTCACTGACCGCGGCATTGGTCATGACGTTGACCCCGAGTTTCTCCAGGGTTTTATGCACAGGTCCGCCGATACGTTCCGGCAGGGCAGGCAATACCCGTGGTCCGGCTTCGATCAGGGTGATGTGCATGTTTTCCGGTTTGATCCGGTCCAGGCCATAAGCGGCCAGTTCGTGCGCAGCGTTGTGCAGCTCGGCGGCGAGTTCTACGCCGGTAGCACCGGCACCGACGATGGCCACGCTGATTTGCTCGACCTTGTCGGTTTGCCCGGCATGGGCGCGCAGGTAGTGATTGAGCAGTTGCTGGTGGAAACGCTCGGCTTGTTTGCGGGTGTCGAGGAACAGGCAGTGTTGCGCCGCGCCCTGGGTGCCGAAATCATTGGTGGTGCTGCCGACCGCGATCACTAACGAGTCGTAACCCACTTCACGGGCGGGCACCAGTTCCAGGCCCGCTTCGTCGTAAGTAGCGGCCAGCTGGATTTTTTTCTGCGTGCGATCGAGCCCGCTCATGCGTCCTAGCTGGAACTCGAAGTGGTTCCATTTGGCCTGGGCAACATAGTTGAGTTCGTCTTCGGAAGAGTTCAACGACCCGGCTGCCACTTCGTGCAACAGCGGTTTCCAGATGTGGGTCAGGTTCGCGTCAACCAGCATCACGCTGGCCGTGCCGCGCTTGCCCAGAGTCTTACCCAGACGGGTAGCCAACTCCAGACCGCCGGCGCCGCCGCCAACGATGACAATACGATGAGTCATGGGGATATCTCGCAAGGCTAAAAGAAATCGGTGCAATTACCCGAGCGAGCGCGATGCTGCTCATAGCGTCAGGTAACTGATAAATCGGCTCAACAGGCCCAGTCCAATGGTCACTGCCAACACCACCACCAGGAGCATCCACGGCCGGAAAGGTCGGCGCTCGACTTGGTGCTGGGACAAGTGCAGGTACTCTTCGACACGCTTTTGGTCGTCGGGGTTCAGGCGGCTGGTCATAAAGGCCTCGTCGGTAGACGTTGCTGAATGTGTAGAAGCTACAGGCTGATTTAACGAACGTTGAACGGAGCATAGCCGGTGTCCGGGATGGGCTCGACGCTCACCGTGTCGTCCAGGCGAATGATGCCACTTTGTAACACCCGGGCAGTGATTCCGCCATGTCCGCGCACGGCCTGAAAGGTCCCCGGGCCGAGGTTGTTTTGAAGGCGCGCACAAGGCTGGCACCAGCCGGTGGTTTCGAAAATGGCCTGGCCGATCCGGAAGCGACGACCCTTGAGGCTGAACAGATTGATACCGCTGATAACGAGGTTGCGCCGCAAATCATTAGGCAATACGGGCTGATCGTCCGGGCGCCCCATCAACGAAGTGATCACCGCCAGATGTTCCCACTGAATCAACGTCACCTGCCGTGCGTTGCGTACGCCAGGACGGGCTCGATCGCCGGTCAAACCGGCCTCCAGACGCGCTTCCACCGCCTCCAGTTCGATCATCGGTAGGTGAGGTTTCGGTCGCACGCCGATCCAGCGTACGCGGCCGGTTTGCGGGACTTGCGCGATCAATTCCTGCAATGGGCTCACAGGCTGATTCCGACATCGAAGACGATGCTGCGCCCCAGGTTGCTGCGCAGGAAATCCGGCGCATCCGGGTGCGCGAACAGCACCCGGGCGAACGTCGGGCCGACCAGCGATAACGAGCGCCACCCCTGGCGCAAGTATTCGGTAGGTGGAGGGAAATGACTGTTGAGGTCCAGCACTTCGCGCTTGAGGCTGGCGAAGGCAATGATGTCGAGTTCCCCAAGGTCCATGCCACGTTCCTTGTAGTTGTGCGCTTTTTTGCGCAAGGTCGGCGCCAGTCTCAGCAAAAACTCATTGGCGGGGATGCGTTTGGGTTTGGCTTCGCGTCGCACTAGCTGGCTCAGGGAAAACGCACTGCGCCGACGTTGCAGCTCGTCACGCCATTCGTCGTTCAGTCGCCGGCCCTCATCGAGCACGAAGAACACCTCGAAATTCGCCTCTCGAAACAAAACGTCCGGTGGCTCTCCCGCCGGAGCGAACTCGTCGGCGCGGTAAGGAATGTTCAGGCCTTGCAGCAGGCGCTGGCACACCCAACGCTCACGCTCCCATTTGCGGGCATTGGACAGGAACGCGTTGGCTTGCTCGGCCGCGATGGTCAGCAGGCGTAAATAATCTGAGTCATCCATAGGCCCAAGCTTAGCGTTCAAATGCTACAAGCAGAAAGCTTTGCATCTGATGGAGCCACTTTTGCGCCGGTGTAGACTGCTGTGCATAGAGCCGTTATCACGCAAGGAGTCGGCGGTGGAGTTCAAGAGGGTACCCACATGATCGGTGTAGAACTACTGTCACCGCAGACGCTGACAGTCGGCTGGCTGATCTATGTGCCCGTGCTGCTCTGGGCCATCTGGCGTGCGCCCTGGGTTGAGTTGTTCACAGACAGCCGCCGCCAGCATCTGCTGTTCGGCACCGTGTTTGCGTTATTTATGTTGTGGCTGGTGCGACGGGATTTCGATACCGGCGTGTCTTATCACTTCATTGGCATGACAGCCGTGACCTTGCTGCTGGACTGGCCTTTGGCAATTGTCGGCGGCTTGGTTGCGCAACTCGGGCTGGTGCTGCTCGGGCGTCAGGACCTGGCCGCCGTTGGCGTGAACGGCGCGCTGCTGATTTTACTGCCGGTGCTGGTCACTGAATGCATCGCCATCCTGGTCGAGCGGGCGCAACCGCGTAATCCCTTTGTGTATATCTTCTGTTCCGGTTTTTTTGCAGCGGCGCTTTCAGCGTTGTTGTGCCTGCTGTTGTCGCTGTGGGTGCTGTGGTACGACGAGCTTTTTGTCATGCCGTACTGGCTGGAGGATTTTGTCGGCTATCTGTGGTTGCTGATATTTCCAGAAGCGTTCATCAACGGCATGGTCGTCAGCGCATTGGTGGTGTTCAGCCCGGAATGGCTGGAGACGTTCAATCGCACGCGCTACCTTTCCGCCCCCTGGAAAGACGACGATCCAAAATCTTGATCCACATCAAATCGATTTTTCGCCGGCGAACACATGCTCGACAAAACCTTCAGGAGCATGGATATGAGTGTCTACGAATGGGCGAGGCAGGAGTTGCGTCAGAGTCTGGACGGGGCGCAGGAGGTGGGGTTTGATCCTGGCTTGAGCCTGCGCGCCTTGCTCAGCGCAGTGGTACAGCAAAGCAAGGCAGTGCGCAGTGCCGAAGACCTGGCCGACGAATTGCGTTTTCTCGCGGAAAACCTTGATGACGGCCAGGACTACGGTTTTACGCGGCCGTGAACATCAGTGACGCGGTTCGAAGTCTTCGCTGAACAGGTCGTCTTCGGCGTCCGGGCTGACCGGAATCTTGTGTTCTTCCGATGCCCATGCCCCGAGGTCAATCAGTTTGCAGCGATCCGAGCAGAACGGCCGGAAGGTGTTTTCGGCACTCCATTCAACAGGCGCGCCACAGGTTGGACATTGGACGGTTGGGGTCTGGCTCATGACTGGCCTCCACGCAAAGTAAGGTAAAAGTTGTGCAGGCGTTCGACCTCGCTGTGCAGCCAGGCGAGGTCGCGGTCGTTGACCACCACGTCGTCGGCATGGCTCACGCGGTCCTGGCGGCTGGACTGGGCCTTGAGGATCGCTTGGACCTGTTGTTCCGTGGTCTGGTCGCGCTGCAAGGTGCGTTCGATTTGTAACTGTTGCGGGGCATCGATCACCAGGACCCGTTGGGTTATGGCGGTCTGCCCGGACTCGATCAGCAGTGGCGAAACCAGAATCGCGTAGGGCGATTGTGCCTTGGCCAGATTGTGTGCAATTTCTTCACCGATCAACGGATGCAACAAGTCTTCGAGCCACCGGCGCTGCTCCGGGACCTCAAAGATCAATGCGCGCAGGGCCGCACGGTCCAGTGTTCCGTCGGCTTGCAGCACGCCGGGGCCGAAGTGTTCGGCGATGGCGGCCAGCGCCGGGCGCCCCGGTTCCACCACCCAGCGCGCCGCGTGATCGGCGTCCACGACGTGGATGCCCAAGTCGATGAAGTGTTGGGCTGCCGCGCTTTTGCCGCTGCCGATGCCGCCGGTCAGGCCGAGAATCCAGGGTTTTTCCACAGGGGTATTCATTTCAAACCGACAAACTGCCAATAGAAGTCGGTTATTTGACCACCCCAGAGCAAGGCAATCCAGCCGGCAATCGCCAGATAGGGGCCGAAGGGGATTGGCGACGAGGTTTTTTCGTTGCGCAGACGCAACAAAATCACCCCGAGAATGGCGCCCACGAGCGATGACAGCAGGATCGTCAGCGGCAAAATCTGCCAGCCGCCCCACGCCCCGAGCATGGCCAGTAACTTGAAATCACCGTGGCCGATACCGTCTTTGCCGGTGAGCAGCTTGAACAGCCAGAAAACCGACCACAACACCATGTATCCGGCCACCGTCCCCCACAGCGCGTCATGCAATGACACGAAGACCCCGAAGCTGTTGACGATCAACCCCAGCCATAACAGCGGTAGCACCAGAACATCCGGCAGCAGTTGGTGCTCGGCGTCGATCAGGCTCATCGCCAGCAAGCCCCAGGTCAGGACCAGCACCGTGCAGGCCTGCCAGCCGAAGCCGAAATGCCAGGCGATAAACGCCGAGAGCAAGCCGCAGGCCAGTTCAGTCAGCGGATAGCGCTTGCTGATCGGTGCGGCGCAGTTCGAGCATCGCCCCCGCAAAAACAGGTAGCTGAGCAGCGGGATGTTTTCCCACGGGCGAATTTGATGATCGCACTGCGGGCAGTGGGAGTGGGGCAGCATCAGATTGTAAGTCGGGCCAGGCGCTTCGGGCGGTACGCCCAGCACATCGTGGGCTTGCAGCCGCCATTCGCGATGGAGCATTTTCGGCAGGCGCCAGATCACCACATTGAGGAAGCTGCCCACGACCAGGCCCACGACCAATGCGAGGGCCACGAAGAACGCCGGGTAAACGGTCAGAATTTCATTCAAAGGCATGTCAGATCGCTGAGCCGAGTTGAAAGATGGGTAAGTACATCGCAACCACCAGGCCCCCGACGATAACACCCAGCACGACCATGATGAATGGCTCCATCAGGCTGGTGAGGTTATCGACCATGTTGTCCACTTCGTCTTCGTAGAAATTCGCGACTTTGTCGAGCATGTCATCCAGTGCGCCGGACTCTTCACCAATGGCCGTCATTTGAATCGCCATATTGGGAAAGACACCCGAAGTGCGCATGGAAAAATTCAGCTGCATGCCGCTCGACACATCCTGTTTGATGCGCAGCACCGCACGCTTGAACACAATGTTGCCGGTCGCACCGGCCACGGACTCCAGCGCTTCAACCAGCGGCACGCCGGCGGCAAAGGTTGTCGACAGTGTTCGGGCGTAGCGCGCAACGGCAGACTTGCGCATCAGCGTGCCAATCAGGGGCAGCTTCAACAGCCAGGTGTCCAGCCAGTCGCGAAAGCCCGGAGATTTCCTGAAAGCGTGGCGCACGCCCAAAATACCCGCGAGCAGTATTCCGAGCATTACCCACCACCCTTGCTGCATGAACGCCGACAGGCCGATGACCATCACTGTGAACGCAGGCAACTCTGCACCAAAACCCTTGAACACCGACTCGAACTGCGGCACCACTTTGACCAGCAGGATCCCCGTGACAATGATCGCGACGAATATCACGGCCAATGGGTAGGTCATGGCTTTCTTGATCTTGGCCTTCAGGCTTTCGCTCTTTTCCTTATAGGTCGCCACCCGCTCAAGCAGTGTGTCGAGGGCGCCGGCCTGCTCACCGGCATCCACCAGGTTGCAGTAGAGCTCATCGAAATACTGCGGCTTTTTGCGCAGGGACGCGGCGAAGCTGTTGCCCGCCGCGACTTCTTGTTTCAACTCGTCCACCAGTTTGCGCATGGCCGGGTTATCGAAGCCTTCACCGATAATGTCGAACGACTGCAACAGCGGCACGCCGGCTTTCATCATGGTCGCCATCTGCCGGGTGAACAGGGCAATGTCCTGAGGCTTGATGCGTTTGCCGATGTTGAAAATCGAAGCGGACTTCTTGCGCACCTTGCCGGGATTGATGCCTTGTTTGCGCAGTTGGGCCTTGATCAACGCCGGGTTCTGGCCACTCAACTCGCCGGTCATTCTGGCGCCTTTGCGGTCTGTGCCTTCCCAGGCATACACGCTGATTTTTGCTGCTTTGACCGACATGTTCAGTCCTTGGTGACTCGATTGATTTCTTCATGGCTTATAGCCTAGTCAAGGCGCTGAGCCAAACCCGTGGTGTTGGGTGACAAAAATTGTCAGATAGTGCGGTTACTGGGAGTAGGAAAGGTCGTTGATTCCACGTGCTGCCCCGCCAACAGGGGGGGTAGCGCTTGGCATGGGCTGTGCTGATGCTATTTCAGATCATGAGCTTTCGACTCATGCATGGAGCTTGTCTATGAAAACTCAGAAAGGTTTTACCTTGATCGAACTGTTGATCGTGGTGGCAATCATCGGGATTCTGGCGACGTTTGCGTTGCCGACGTATTCCAAATATCAAGCCAGGGCGAAGTTGACGGCGGGCCTGGCCGAGATTTCCGCCATGAAGGTGCCGTACGAAGATGCGATCAACCAGGGCGAGGCGCCAACGGTCGCCAACGTAGCGCCGGCGGGTAGTGCCACGACCAGCAATTGCGCCGTGGCGGTCACCGGCACCGTGGCTACAGGGGATGGCAGCATCACCTGCACGATTTTGAATGCCCCGGCACCCGTTATGAGCAAGACCATTACATTGACCCGTAATGCAACCAAAGGCTGGTCGTGTGCCAGTTCCGCTGAGCAGGATTACGTGCCTAAAGGTTGCACCCCTTCCGCCTCGTAAACGCAGATATCCAGCAAGGCCCCGCTGCTTCGGTTGCGGGGCTTTTTTTTATTGTCGAATGCACCGCAACTGTGAAAAAAAAGACAAAAAATTCAGTGTGTTAGGAACTTTGTGAAAACCCGCAAGTTGCATGCAGAGTTTTGCCCGGTCATGCATTTTGCATGATTTCGAAATTTCGCCGTATTTTTAAACTATTGATTTATAACGATTTTTTGAGTGTTTCAAAGTTGGCACAGCGTTCGCAATATACCTGGTAACCCTGCTGAGAAGACAACCAGCAGACTTTCAAGAAAAACAGGAGTTACACGTATGAAGAAGTTCGCTATCGCTGCCGCTACTGCTACCGCGCTGACCCTGACTCTGGCCAACGCAGCATTCGCACAGACCACCACCACTCAAGCCCCGCTGACATTGGCTTCGGGTGAAGTTGCCAAGGCCACGGAAGCTACTTCCGATACCTGGATCACCACCAAAGTCAAAAGCGACCTGCTGACCGAAAAAGGCATTCCGGGCACCGACATCAAAGTCGAAACCAACAAAGGCGTGGTTTCCCTGTCGTCCACCGTTGCAGTGACTGATGCTCAGAAAGCCACCGCTGTGGCGATCACCAAGAAAATCGAAGGCGTCAAAGCGGTCTCCGCTGACGGCCTGAAAGCCGACTAAGGCAAGACTTCTCGCCTGGACCGGGAGAAGGTGTGGCAGACGAGTGAGTTATACGCCTGCCACTTCTCAAGATTAGGAGTTCATGCGAACGGCCATAAGGATGTGGCCATTACAGGCCCCGGCATTCGTGTCGGGGCCTGTTCTATTTGGGCGGCACAAAATAACTGTGGTCGCTCAAGGTCGTGCAGATCTCACTGGCTACTGAGCCATCTTCTGAGCATCACTCGGCATCCAGATGCAACGGTGTCACCACCCGACCATCACTTTCTGCTTGACCAAGATTGGCATCGATAAAGTACACACGGTCATCGGCCAGCTGACCTTTGTCCACCAGATAGTCCTTGATGCTGCTCGCGCGCTCCTGCCCCAACTGACGCAACAGCACGTCACTGGTGCTCCAGAACTTGATCACGTCGGCGCGCATTTTTGCGGTGCGTTCTTCCTTGCCCAAGTCATTCCATTCAGCCGGTGGCTGAGTCTTCAGACGCGTGCGATAGATGCCTTCCAGCAGCGGGCCTTTCTCGTTTTCCGGGACCGCCAGCAATGAAGCCTGGGCCGGGACTTTGTCGCCGCGACGCTGGAGCATTTTGTAGTAGTTGTACTGGTATTCACGCTCCAGGCGTTGCTCGGCAATGAGTGGGCCGTCGGTGCTGGCGGCGGCCGTGCCTTCGATTTCCAGACGCAGGGCCGGACGTTCCTTCAAGGCTTGGGACAGTTTGACCAACGCACCTTCAGCTTCCTGGCTCAAATCGCTTGAGCCCGCTGCGAACGACACGGTGCCCAAGTCTTCGGAACCACCACCACTGACCAAGCCGCCAATCATTTTGAACGGCGCTGCGGCCGCTTTGACGATCAGGTTGCGCAGGGTTTGCCAGACAATCGGCATGACGCTGAACTGCGGATTATTGAGGTCGCCAGTGACGGGCAGTTCGATGGAAATCTTGCCATCCACATCCTTGAGCAAGGCAATCGCCAGTTTCAGCGGCAGGCTCACGGCGTCCGGGCTGTCGACTTTTTCACCCAGCTGCAGTTGTTCGACCACCACTTTGTTTTCGGCCTTGAGCTGGCCTTTGATGATCAGGTAATGCAGGTCGAGATTGAGTCGGCCCTTGCGGATGCGATACCCGGCAAACTTGCCGGAGTAAGGGGTGAGCGTGGTCAGTTCCACACGTTTGAAACTGGTGGCGATGTCGAGGCTGGCCATCGGGTCGAACGGATTGACCGCGCCCTTAATGGTCACCGGCGCATAACGATCGACCTTGCCTTTGATATCCACGCTGGCCGGTTTTGCCTGACGACTGTCGATGGTGCCGATTTGCCCGTTCAGCTGCTGCGCGGCGGTGGCGAAGTTCGGTGTCAGGCTGAAGTCGGCGAAGTTGGCTGAGCCGTCATTGATGGCGATGCCGCCGATGTGAATGCCCAGTGGTTTGTTGTTGCTGGCCGGTTTGGCGGCGGTGGTTTTGGCGCCGGCATCGGTCGGTTGCGGGATCAACAGGTCATCGATGTTGGTGGTGCGATCTTCGTTGATCATGAAGCGCGCATAAGGCTGGAACAGATTGACCTTGTCGATCGACAAGTTGTCACCGTGCTGATAGTTCAGGCCTTCAAGCACCAGCTGCTGCCACTTGAGGAAGTCGCGGGTTTTAAGGGTGTCGAGGGTGTGCAACTGATCGACTTGAGCGCGGCCGGTGACGCTGAACGCCAGCGGCTCGGTGCTTTTCAGATCGACCGCCAGATCACTGCCGAGCATGCCGCTACGCAGTTCCAGGCGAATGAAGGGGGTGATGTAGGACTGGGCGACACGCAGGTCGATGTCTTTGGTCTGCACCTTCAGTTTGGCGCTGACCGGGGCGAGATTGACCACGCCGTCGGCGAGGATCTTGCCTTGTTTGCCCACGCCGGTGTCGAGCTTGAGATTAAATGGCGAGCCGTTAAGGCTGTCGAAATTTTGCAGGTTCAGATTCAACGGGCCGACTTCCAGCGCCACAGCGGGTTGCGCCTTGCGGTCGGCAAGGTGCACCAGGGAATCGCGCAGCTGCACGTCTTTGAGCAGCACCTGCCACGGCTTGCCCGGCGGCACCGGTTCAAGTGGGGGTGAGTCAGCGGCCGCTGGTGTACTGGCGGGTTCGGCCTTGGCCTTGGCGGCAGGTTTGGAGGGCTGGCTGGCGAACAGCTTTTGCCAGTCGAGTTGCCCGTCGGCTTCGAGGGCGGCCCAGGTTTCCAGCTTGTGGCTGCGAATCTTGCCGACCACCACGTGTTGCTTGGCCAGGTCTACCGTGGTTTCGCTGATGTCCAGTCGATCGAGCTTCGCCAAAGGTCGGCCGTCCGGGGCCTTGATCGCGAAAGGCGCGACACTGACGGCGACATTGCTCAGCAGCAGTTCGGTTTCTTTGGACAGATTGAGTTTGTAGTCGGTGCTGAGGCTGAGCACACCGCTTTCCAGATCCAGTGGCACGGCGTCACGTACATAAGGCCAGAAAGACTTCATCTTGCCGTCAGTGATTTTCAGCTTACCTTCGGAGGCGAGCGGGATCAGGCTGAAGTTGCCGGTCCAGTCGACCTGCCCACCGGCCGGTCCGATGGCCACCAACGTCATGTCGGCGCTGTCGTCGGGCAGGGTGCTGAGGTGTTTCAGTTCCAGATCGAGTTTGTCGTAGATAAATTCGATGGGTTCGCTGGGGCGCAAATCCTGGAAGTGCACCGAGCCGCCGACCAGATTGATCCGCTCCACGCGCAGCGGAAACGGCTTGGCGTCCGGGTCGGCAGGCGTCGGTTCGCTCGCGGGCAGTTTGAACAGCCCAAGCAGGTTGAGTTTACCGTCCTTGCCGAAGAGGATTTCGGTCTTGGATTTGACCAGTTCGATCTCGGACAGATGCACGGCCTTGGTCGAGAGACTGTCGAGTTGCAGGTTGGCGTACAGGCGTTCGAAGCCGACCTGCTCTTTGCCCGGCTCACCGATGACCAGGCCCCAAAGGGTGACTTCGAGGCTGAACGGGTTGATTTCGATCCGCTGAAGGTGGGCGGGTACCGTGGCGTAATGGGCCAATTGTTGGTTGGCAACCCGCAACGCGATACCCGGTAAAATCAGAAACCCCAGCAAGCTGTAGAGGGCCAGAGCAGTCAACAAGGCGCCGATGGCGCGAATCAATCCTTTGGGCATGTGTGGCTTCATCTGTCTGAATCGGAGTGCCTTGGAGTATGGCATGCGATTGCAGTTCAAAAGTGACCAGAATTTGCAGGTTTTGTCTGAATTTTCAGGTGGATGTCAGAGCTGCAGGATCAGCGTTTTCAGCGGTGGCTGTTGATCCATCGACGGAAAATCAGCGCCCGGTGTCATCACGGTCCATTCGCGCACCGGTCGCCCGGCTTTCTCCGCGCAACGCAGTACCTGTTCGCGCCAGTCGTCCATGCTGACCTTTGCCAGGTTGTTGCAGCAGATCAGCACGCCATTGTCGGCGGTGGTCAGCAGTGCGGGTTTGAGCAGGCTCTGGTAGTCGCGTAGCAGATCGACGGTGCCGAAAGCACTCTTGGCCCAGGCGGGCGGGTCGAGCAGCACCAGGTCGTACTGACGCTGCTCAAGGCGTTGGTAGCTCGGCAGTTTCTGCCCGCGCCGTTGACTGATGGGCAGGCCCGCCAGTTGACGGATCGCCGGGAAGTAATCGGACTGGATGAATTCCATGGCTGGCAACTGCGGATTGAGCAGACCGTTTTCACGGCCGACTGCCAGGTTGCCCTCGGCAAAATCGAGGTTGCACACCTCACGGGCGCCACCGGCCGCAGCACTCAGGCCGACACCACAGGTGTAGGCAAACAGGTTGAGCACGCTTTTGTTCTGGCTGTGCGCTTTGACCCAGCCACGGGTATTGCGCAGGTCGAGGAACAGCAGCGGATCCTGACCGGCATGACGCCCGCGAACCCGGTAGTTGAGGCCCCATTCGTGGCCGACCAAGTCCTCCAGCGCCGCCGCATCGGCACGGTAAACTGTGTCTTCACGGTCGATACGCGAATTGCCCCGGGAGCGGTCGTTGTAGACCAGCAGGGTGTCGAGCCCCAAATGCTGGTTGATCGTCTCGTGCAGGTGCAGTAGCACGTCGCGTTCCAGCGACTGGTGAAAGCTTTGCACCAACAACTGCGGGCCATAGCGGTCGATGGTCAGGCCGCCGGCGCCTTCCTGGCTGCCGTGGAACAGGCGATAGCAATCGGTGCCTTGCTGATGCAGTTCGGCAAGCAGGTCCTGGCGATGTTCGAGGGCGGCGCGCAGCGCCTGATTCAAGGAAGACATGCTGGGCGCCTTGCAGGAGGGAATTGGGCGCGGGAGTTTACCAGCTTGGGCCGGAACCGAGGTGATGCCATCGCGAGCAGGCTCGCTCCCACAAGAGATCTCAATTGTTTGCACATTTATGTTCGACACACATCCACAGTGGGAGCGAGCCTGCTCGCGAAGCTTTTAGCTTTTCAGGTGAGCAACCCCATCCGCCGTTTAGCCCGCTGCACCGAGCCATTGCGCACCGCCCAGCGCAGCATCGGCGCGCTGCGGTTGACGCTGGCGCGGATCAGTTTGCGTTGCAGCGGGGGTTGGGTGACGCCCAGCATGTCACTGGCCCAGTCAGGCAACAGATCGATGCCGGCCTGCATCATCAAACCGCCAAAAGGCTTGGCCAGACGGCTGGGGGAGGGGGCGTTCAACAGCAATCGCAAGACTTCGTGGCTGCGTGAATCGCACAGCAACTGGGGGCGAAGGCGTTCAAGGTAATCCGCAATTTCTTGCCGCGAGCGGGGCACATCACGGGCGCCCAGTCGCTCGGCGACCAGCGCGATTTCCCCGTAGTAACGGTCCTGATCGGCCAGTGACAGATTCGGATTGCGATAACGCAAATGGGCGGCGAGAAAGTTACTGACTTCGGCCACATGCACCCAGGTCAGCAAGTCCGGATCACTGGCCGCATAAGGACGCCCGTCCGGCGCGGTGCCCGTCACTTGCAGGTGGATGGTGCGGACTTTTTCAATCAGCCAGTCGGCATCTTTTCGGGAGCCAAACGTGGTGCCGGAGATGAATTGTCCGGTGCGGCGCAGTCGGCCGAGCATGTCCTCGCGAAAATTTGAATGGTCCCAGACCCCTGACAGGGCCAATGGATGCAAGGCTTGCAGCATCAGCGCACTGATACCGCCGATCAGCATGCTGCTGAAATCGCCATGCACTTGCCAACTCACCGAGTCGGGGCCGAACAGACCGGGATCGCCCTTGGGGTTTTCCAGATCGAGCTTTCCGAGGGACAGACCGGTCAGGCTCATGATCTGGGTTTCGATGCGGGTACGGATGAATTCCATGGCGACTCGGTGACGAAATTGAAACGCGGCCATTGCTGGCCGCGTGAGGCTTATTGATTCAGGCGTTTATCCACGAGATCCTGAACAACGCTCGGGTCGGCCAGGGTCGAGGTATCACCCAGCGTGTCCAGTTCATTGCAGGCAATTTTGCGCAGGATACGCCGCATGATCTTGCCCGAGCGGGTTTTCGGCAAAGCCGGGGCCCATTGGATCAAGTCCGGTTTGGCGAAGCTGCCGATTTCCTTGCTGACGTGGGCCAACAGTACTTTCTTCAGTTCGTCGTCGGGGGCGGTGCCGTTCATGGGCGTGACGAAGGCGTAGATACCTTGGCCTTTGAGGTCGTGGGGGTAACCGACCACAGCGGCTTCGGCGATGCTGTCGTGCAGCACCAGGGCACTTTCCACTTCGGCGGTGCCAATGCGGTGCCCGGAGACGTTGATCACGTCGTCGATGCGCCCAGTGATCCAGTAATCGCCGTCCTCATCGCGCCTCGCGCCGTCACCGGTGAAGTAGTAGCCGGGGTAGGGCTTGAAGTAAGTGTCGACCATCCGTTGCGGGTCGCCGTAGACGCTGCGGATCTGCGCCGGCCAGCTGGATTTGATGGCCAGCACGCCGCTGCCCGCACCTTTGATTTCCTTGCCCGTTTCATCGAGCAACACCGGTTGCACGCCGAACATCGGTTGCGTGGCGCAGCCGGGTTTGATCCGTTGCGCGCTGACCAGCGGGCTAATCATGATGCCGCCGGTTTCGGTCTGCCACCAGGTGTCGACAATCGGGCAGCGCTGTTCGCCGACAATATTGAAGTACCAATCCCACGCCTCCGGGTTGATCGGCTCACCAACAGTGCCAAGTAATCTGAGGCTGGCGCGCGACGTTTCCTTCAACGGTTCCGGCCCTTCGCGCATCAGCGAGCGTAGCGCAGTCGGCGCCGTGTAGAAAATGTTGACGTGGTGTTTGTCGATGACCTGCCAGAAGCGCGAGCTGCTCGGATAACTCGGCACGCCTTCGAAGATCAGCGTGGTCGCGCCGTTGGCCAGCGGACCGTAGACGATGTAGCTGTGGCCAGTGACCCAGCCGACATCGGCGGTGCACCAGAACACTTCGTTGTCACGGTAGTCGAGCACGTATTTGAAGGTCATCGCGGCTTGCAGCAGGTAACCGCCGGTGGTGTGCAACACGCCCTTGGGTTTGCCGGTGCTGCCGGAGGTGTAGAGGATGAACAGTGGGTCTTCGGCGTCCATCGGTTCCGGCGGGCAATCATCGCTGACGTCGCGCAAGGCGTGGTGATACCAGAGGTCGCGACCTTCAACCCAATTCACCGCACCTTGTGTGCGCTCGACCACGATCACCGTACTGACGTTCGGGCAACTCTCAAGCGCCTTGTCGACTTTCTCCTTCAGGGGCACGACTTTGCCGCCGCGCACGCCTTCGTCGGCGGTGATCACGGTGCGGCAATCGGCATCAAGAATCCGGTCGCGCACAGAATCCGGGGAGAAACCGCCGAAGACCACCGAATGCACCGCGCCGATGCGCGTGCAGGCCAGCATGGCGTAGGCCGCTTCGGGGATCATCGGCATGTAAATGCAGACGCGGTCGCCTTTCTTCACGCCACGGCTTTTCAGCACGTTGGCCAGGCGACAGACGTTGTGGTGGAGTTTTTTGTAAGTGATTTGTGCGGATTCGGCGGGGTCATCGCCTTCCCAGATGATCGCGATTTGATCGCCGCGCTGTTCCAGATGGCGGTCGATGCAGTTGTAGCTGACGTTCAATTTGCCACCGGAAAACCAGCTGGCTTCACCGGTTTTCAGGTTGTAGCGCTGGACAGTGTTCCACGGCGCACTCCAGTCGAGAAAGCGCGTGGCTTGTTCAGCCCAGAACGTACTGGGGTGTTCGATGGATTCGCGATACAGGCGGTGATAGTCGTCTTGACTTAAATTCGCAGCCCGGCGGACGGCATCGGCTTTGGGGAACGTGCTGATATCGAACATTGACGGTTCCTTATTCTTGTTTTGCGACAAGTAATAAAGATGCACCGAGTAGCGAACGGGTTCAAGCCGGACACAAAACCAATGTGGGAGCGGGTGTTGCCCACAGAGTTTGTGTTTCAAACCTGTGGGCAGGGCTTCAGATCACCCGCGGTGACGGCCGCGGAAGTAGTTGATCAGGCCTTGGGTCGAGGCATCGTCAGCCGGGGTTTCTTCACTGCCGACGAGGCGGTTGTAGACGCCTTTGCCCAGTTCCTTGCCCAGTTCCACGCCCCACTGATCGAAGGCGTTGATGCCCCAGATCACGCTTTGCACGAAGACTTTGTGTTCGTACATCGCCACCAATGCGCCGAGGCGACGCGGGCTGATGCGCTCGACCACCAGCGTGTTGCTCGGACGGTTGCCGGGGATCACTTTGTGCGCCGCCAGTTTTTTCACGTCCTCTTCACTCATGCCTTTGTCGCGCAATTCGGCTTGCGCTTCTGCAAGGGTCTTGCCCAGCATCAGCGCCTGGCTTTGCGACAGGCAGTTGGCGTACAGCCACTGGTGGTGATCGGACACCGGGTTGAAGCTGACGATCGGCACGATGAAGTCGGCCGGGATCAGCTGGGTGCCCTGGTGCAGCAACTGGTGATAGGCGTGTTGACCATTGCACCCGACGCCGCCCCAGATGACCGGGCCGGTGTCGGTGGACACCGGGGTGCCGTCCTGACGCACGCTCTTGCCGTTGGACTCCATATCCAACTGTTGCAAGTGCTTGGTGATGTTACGCAGGTAGTGGTCGTACGGCAGGATCGCGTGGCTTTGCGCGCCCCAGAAGTTGCCGTACCACACGCCGAGCAAGGCCAGCAGCACCGGCATGTTCTGCTCGAACGGGGCGGTCAGGAAATGCTGGTCCATGGTGTAGGCACCGGACAGCAGTTCCTTGAAGTTCGACATGCCGATCGCCAGGGCGATTGGCAGGCCGATGGCCGACCACAGCGAATAACGGCCGCCGACCCAGTCCCACATCGGGAAGATGTTTTCTTCGCGAATACCGAACGCCACAGCCGCGGCATTGTTGCTGGAAACGGCGATGAAGTGACGATACAACTCGGCTTCGGAACCCCCCTGAGCCAGGTACCAGGCGCGTGCGGCCTGGGCGTTTTTCAGGGTTTCGAGGGTGTTGAAGGATTTCGACGACACGATAAACAGCGTGGTCTCGGCGCGCAGCTTCAGGGCCAGTTCGTGGAACTCACTGCCATCGATGTTCGCCAGGTAGTGGCAGCGCACGCCTTTCTGGGCGTAGGACAGCAGCGCCTCGGACACCAGCTCCGGGCCGAGGAACGAGCCACCGATGCCGATGTTGACCACGTCGGTGATCGGTTTCTCGGTGTAACCGCGCCACAGACCGTCGTGGATGCGGCCCACGAGGTCGGTGATCTGGTTCAGTACTTTGTGCACTTCCGGCATCACGTTGACGCCATTCACCGACAGCTTGTCGCCCACCGGGCGGCGCAGCGCGGTGTGCAGGGCCGGACGGCCCTCGGAAGCGTTGACGATTTCGCCGTCGAACAGCGATTTGATCGCGCCCTTGAGGTCGACTTCATTCGCCAGGCCCACCAGCAGATTACGGGTCTCGGCGTTGATCAGGTTTTTCGAGTAATCGAGAAACAGCCCGCAGCTGCTCAGGGTGAATTGAGTAAAACGTTGCGGGTCGGCATTGAAGGCTTCGCGCATGCTGAAATCCTGCATGGCTTGGCGGTGATCATTCAGCGCTTGCCAGGCGGGCAGAGCGGTCACGTCGTGAGGAGTGCGGTAGTACGCCATCGCTGCGGGTTTCCTTTTTACTTGAACGGCTTTTTGAACACTAAAAATCCCGGAGCGCTGCGGGTCGGCGTCCGGTCAACTGTGTCGACACGATTTCATGGCACAGGGCGAATACAGTAAACCTCGCACTGCGATCTGTCTTGACTTTGTCAGACCCGATCCCGGTACTTTTATGCATGGAAGCCGGGAGCGGTCCGACAAACGGCCTGATCAGGCAACCTGAACCGGAATGGCGTTGCTGGTGTGGCTCAACTCGTTGCCCGGCGCCATGTAGAGCATGCGTGGCTTGAAGTTGAGCAGTTCGGCTTCGCTGTAATGAGCGTAAGCGCAGATGATGACGCGGTCGCCGACCTTGGCTTTGTGGGCGGCGGCACCGTTGACCGAGATCATGCGCGAACCCTCTTCGCCACGAATCGCGTAAGTGGTGAAGCGTTCGCCATTGTCGACGTTATAGATCTGGATTTGCTCGTATTCACGGATGCCGGACAAATCCAGCCATTCGCCGTCGATGGCGCAAGAACCTTCGTAGTCGAGTACTGCATGGGTAACTTCGGCGCGATGCAGCTTCGCCTTGAGCATGATGGCGTGCATGAGTGTTTTCCCGGGTCGGAATCGAACGGCGGGCAGTTTGCCCGAAGCCTCAGAGGGCAGCAATACGGAGTAAGAACCGCGCAGAACACTGTAGGAGCCGAGCTTGCTCGCGATGGCGATATGTCAGTCACACCCTGTGTTGGATGTGCCGGCGTTATCGCGAGCAAGCTCGGCTCCTGCAGGGGGGGTGTTCAGGCAGTAGTGTCGAGATTCAGGTGCAGGTTGTCGATCAACCGTGTGGTGCCAAGGAACGCCGCCACCAGAATCACCAGATCGCGATCATCCGCCGTAGCCGGGCGCAAAGTCAGCGCGTGGCGAATCTCCAGATAGTCGGGACGCAATCCAGCCGCTTCAAGCTGTTTGATCTGCGCGTCGATCAGTGCGGGGAAATCCCGCTCACCCTGCTTGATCGCATCGGCAATCGAACTCAGTGTGCGATAGACCACTGGCGCCACGGCCCGCTGGTCTTCGCTGAGGAAACCATTGCGTGAAGACAGCGCCAGGCCATCGGCCGCTCGGACAGTCGGCTCACCAATGATCTGGACCGGCATGTTCAGGTCATGTACCAGGGATTTGATCACCGCCAGTTGCTGGTAGTCTTTCTGGCCGAAGACCGCGAGGTCTGGCTGGACCATGTTGAACAATTTGCTGACCACCGTCGCCACACCTTCAAAATGCCCGGGACGGCTGGCGCCGCACAGGCCTTCAGACAGCAGCGGAACGCTGACACGGGTCTGGCCGGCCATGCCGTCCGGGTACATTTCTTCAGCGCTGGGCGCGAACAGCAAGTGGCAACCGGCCTCGAGCAGTTTTTCCTGGTCAGCGGCGAGGGTGCGCGGGTATTTGTCGAGGTCTTCGCCAGCACCGAACTGCAGCGGGTTGACGAAAATGCTCGCGACCACGAAATCCGCCCGTTGGGAGGCTTTGGTAATCAGCGCGATATGCCCGCTGTGCAGGTTGCCCATGGTCGGCACGAAGCCGATGCGCTTGCCTTCACCGCGGGCACGGGCCACGGCGGCCCGCAGTTCGCGTACGGTTTTTACGGTGTTCATGCAGAGAATCCGTGTTCGATACCTGGGAAAGTCGCCGCTTTGACTTCGGTTACGTAAGCACTCAGGGCGGCTTGAATGGTGTGCTGGCCGGTCATGAAGTTCTTCACGAATTTTGGCACGCGACCGGTAATCGCCAAGCCCAGCATGTCGTGCAGGACCAATACCTGACCGTCGGTGCCACTGCCGGCGCCGATGCCAATGACCGGAATCTTCACGGCCTGGGTAATTTCTTCGGCCAGTTCGCTGGGCACGCATTCAAGCAGCAACATGGCGGCCCCGGCCTGTTCCAGCGAAATGGCATCGGCACGCATTTGCCGAGCCTGGTTCTCGTTACGCCCCTGGACTTTGTAACCACCCAGGATGTTCACCGATTGCGGTGTCAGCCCCAGGTGCGCGCACACCGGGATGCCGCGTTCGGCCAGCAGGCGGATCGAGTCTGCCAGCCATAGTGCGCCTTCAACCTTGACCATGTGCGCACCGGCCTGCATCAACAGGGCGCTGTTGGTCATGGCTTGTTCCGTGGTGGCGTAGGCCATGAACGGCAGGTCAGCGAGGATGAGCGCATCGGAGTTGCCACGTTTGACGGCTGCCACATGGTAAGCCATGTCTGCGGTCGTCACGGGCAGGGTGCTGTCGTGACCTTGCAAAACCATGCCGAGGGAGTCGCCCACCAGCAGCACCTCGACGCCAGCCTCATTGCAGGCGTGGGCGAAGGTCGCGTCATAGCAGGTCAGCATGGTGATTTTCTCACCTTTTTGCTTGAGACCTTGCAGAGTGGTCAGGGTGATGGCTGGCATGAAAAGATCCTCATTCAGGCGCTGTGGAAACTACTGCGAGTAACGCGCGTGATTCTTCGTTAAATACAGGCGCACGGTCTTTTGTCGTGCTTTTAAGGCCTGGATTGCGCCCTTCAACGCCGTGTTGGCGGCAGCGGGACGCCTATAGTCGTGAGGAGAACTCGGGAAGTCAATTGGATGTGTTACCGCGCTGTTACGTCGGGGGTGTTACCGGCGTAACTGATGCGATTCAGCAACAATAGATCTCATGTGCGGCACACAACCCGTGTGGGAGCGGGCTTGCCCACGATGGCGGACTATCAGTCAACATTGATGCTGAATGTAAAACCGCTATCGCGGGCAAGCCCTAATGCCAGTCAGTTAAGCCGAACCGCACTTTGTAGCAGCTGGCGAAGCCTGCGTTCGGCTGCGCAGCAGTCGTGAAACATGAGTTTGCGGTCTACCTGAAACACCGCACCGGCTGATTTCACGACTGCTGCGCAGCCGAACGCAGGCTTCGCCAGCTGCTACGGTCCGCGTTAAGGCTTAACTGATCGGCATTAGGGCAAGCCCGCTCCCACAGGGGATCAGCGTTAATTCGCAGGCAGGCGTTCCAGGCCGACGAACGGGCAAGCTGCGAGCAATTCGTAGAGAGAGCGGCCATCAGGCAAACGCAAATCCACAGGTGCCAACTCAGCCAGCGGGTACAGGACAAAGGCCCGTTCCTGCATATGGTAATGAGGGACTTTGAGGCGAGGCTCATCGATCAGGCGATCGCCAAACAGCACGATGTCCAGATCCAGGGTGCGTGGCCCCCAGCGTTCAAGGCGTTCGCGACCCTGTTCGTTCTCGATGGCTTGCAGCGCATCAAGCAGCTCCAGCGGCGCCAGGGTGCTGTCGAGGGCAGCGACCGCGTTGGTGTAACGCGGTTGGCCGGGCAGCAGCGAGTCGCTTTGATAAAACGCGGACACCCCGACCAGTCCGGTCTGCGGCAGCTGCGCCAGCGCATCGACGGCGTTGCGCAATTGTTCGGCGGGGTCAGCCAGATTGCTGCCCATGCCGATGTAGATGCGTTCCATGGATTACTCGCCCGAGACGCTCGGCTCGCCGGCTGCGCGTTTACGCTTGGCGCCACCGCTGCGGCGACGTTTGCGGGGTGCGCCGGTGCCGTCGTCCTTGCCACTGAGGTCGCGGATCATGTCGCGACGTTCGCTGTCATTGGCGTCCTGGTAATCCGTCCACCATTCACCCAGGCCATCGGTCTGCTCACCGGCGCTTTCGCGCAGCAGCAAGAAATCGTAACCGGCGCGGAACCGTGGGTTGTCCAGCAACAGGTCGGCGCGCTTGCCGCTGCGGCGTGGCAGGCGCTCCTGCATGTCCCAGATCTCGCGGATCGGCATGGTGAAGCGTTTCGGGATTGCAATGCGTTGGCACTGTTCGGCAATCAGTTCGTGAGCGGCTTCCTGCATGGCCGGAATCGGCGGCATGCCACGTTCTTGCAGGCGCAGTACGCGAGCCGGCAGGGCCGGCCACAGCAGGGCAGCAAACAGGAACGCCGGGGTCACCGGTTTGTTCTGCTTGATCCGCAGGTCCGTGTTGATCAGCGCATCGCTGATCAGGGTGTGGGTGTACGTCGGGTTGTATTCCAGCGCCTCGGCACTGGCCGGGAACAACGGATCGAACAGCTGCAAGTCGACCAGCATCTCGAAGGTGTCCGCGGCGTGGCCGGAGAGGAACAGCTTGAGCACTTCTTCGAACAGGCGGGCCGACGGGATCTCGCGCAGCATCGGGGCCAGCTCGCGGATCGGCAAGGCGCTGTGTTTTTCGATACCGAAATTCAGTTTGGCGGCAAAACGCACGGCCCGCAGCATCCGTACCGGGTCTTCCTGGTAGCGCTGTTTCGGATCGCCGATCAGGCGGATCAAGTGATTGCGGATATCGTGTACGCCGTTGGCGTAGTCAAGAATGCGCTCGCTGACTGGGTCGTAGTAAAGGGCGTTGATGGTGAAGTCGCGGCGTTGCGCGTCTTCTTCCAGCGTGCCGTAGACGTTGTCGCGCAGGATGCGCCCGCTTTCATTGCGGGAAGACTGGTTGCTGTCTTCTTCCTCGTCGTTTTGCGGGTGATTGGCGCGGAAGGTCGCGACTTCGATGATTTCGCGGCCGAAGTGAATGTGCACCAGCTTGAATCGACGGCCGATGATCCGCGCATTGCGGAATTCGGCCCGCACCTGTTCAGGTGTGGCGCTGGTGGCGACGTCGAAATCCTTGGGCGTGATGCCGAGCAGCATGTCACGCACACAGCCGCCGACCAGGTAAGCCTGGTAACCGGCGTTCTGCAGGCGTTCGACGATATTCACCGCGTAACGGCTGAATTGGGCCTTTTGCAGCGAGTGTTGGCCGCTGTTGAGCACTTCAGGCGTACTGCGAATGTGTTGCGTATGACGCTTGGGAGAACGGAATGACTGGAACAGCTTCTTCAGCATGGGATGCACTGTTTGAAGGAATGTTCGGCCATAACAGAAGAATGACCGCATGATGGGCGGGGATTCTAGCATTTAGTCGAGGGATGGTGTAGGACACAGCAGATATGAGCTGTAAGCCGCAGGCTTCAAGCGCAATTCAAGGCAGATTTGGGAAGGTTTTTTTGAATCTCGGAAACTACAAGGGGAGCCGAAGCTCCCCAAGAAGTAGTTGCATGCTCTATTTTTATTATTGGTTTCGGGCTTTTTGTTTTTGTTAAGTGCCCTCGTCATGACGTGTTTCTTTCATGACCCTCCCAATCGGGAGCCAAGAGCAAACGGATTGCTTTGGTCGCTGTGCTGCAGTGATCTTGCGATCCAACCAGTTCAGGCACTGTCTTAGGACAGTTTTTTATTATTCTCGGCCTGGTCGTGGGGCGATCCCCCAAATACAACGCCTCTCCAAAAGAATCAGTTAGCTGCGCCTCTCGCCGTC
Source organism: Pseudomonas sp. BE134 (assembly GCF_031456105.1). Taxonomy (NCBI): domain Bacteria; kingdom Pseudomonadati; phylum Pseudomonadota; class Gammaproteobacteria; order Pseudomonadales; family Pseudomonadaceae; genus Pseudomonas; species Pseudomonas sp. BE134. The sequence goes on from NZ_JAVDUA010000030.1 coordinate 64,766, forward strand.
TTGTTTTTATTGTGCGTGAGTCGATTCGTCTTATTTTTATTATGTTATGCATTGCTTGTTATTGTTCTTGTACCAGACATATAGCATGGTGCGTGCCAACTTTTGCGAACCCCAGTAAAACAAGGGGTTTGGCCGGTTGGTTCAGTTTTTTCAGGCCAAAAAAACCGGGGCTTCGTTACCGTAAGCCCCGGCTTCTGTTACGTGAAAAATCTGAGGTAACAGTTTTTTCACAAAGTCATGTGTTACCCGCGCATCAGACAGGTGCCATTCAGCTTTCGCTGGCGACCCCGGTTTTGCGGCGCGGGATGCCCAGGCGCTGACGACGCTCCCACAGGCATTTACGGCTGACCCCGAGTTTGCGGGCCAGCTCGGTTTCGGTCATGTGGTCCTGATGCTCAAGGACAAAGTGCTGGAAGTAGTCTTCCAGTGACAAATCTTCGGTCGGCTCATGGCTGGAGTTACCGCCATTGCTGGCCTGCTGCGGTGCCAGGCCGATGAAGTCGTCGTCTTCCAGGTCACTCAGTTCGATGTCGATACCCAGCAGCTCGGCCGAAATTTCCGGGCTCTCGCACAGGATGACTGCGCGCTCGACGGCGTTTTCCAGCTCGCGAACGTTACCTGGCCAGGTGTAATGACGAATCGCCTGTTCGGCATCCGGGGCGAATTTCAGATCGGTGCGGTTGACCCGCGCGCTCTGCCGCGCCAGGAAGGCATTGGCGATTTCGTTAACGTCCGCACCGCGCTCGCGCAAGGCCGGCAGCTTCAGGGCGATCACATGGAGGCGGTAATACAAGTCTTCACGGAACTGGCCGATTTTTGCCAGGCTCTTGAGGTCCCTGTGAGTCGCGGCGATCAGGCGTACGTCGACTTTCTGCGATTGTACCGAGCCTACCCGGCGAATTTCGCCTTCCTGCAACACGCGCAGCAAGCGGGCCTGGGCTTCCAGTGGCAATTCGCCGATTTCATCGAGGAACAGGGTGCCGCCGTCCGCCGCTTCCACCAGACCTGCACGCCCGGCGCTGGCGCCCGTGAACGCGCCCTTTTCGTGACCGAACAGCTCGGACTCGATCAGGCTTTCCGGAATGGCTGCGCAGTTCACCGAAATCATCGGTGCCTTGGCGCGCTTGGACAGGTTGTGCAGGGCACGCGCCACCAGCTCTTTACCGGTACCGGATTCACCCTGAATCAAGACATTGGAGTCGGTTGGCGCGACTTTGCGGATTTTGCTGTACAGGTCCTGCATCGGCGGGCACGAACCGATAATGCCGATTTCACCGTTGCTGTTATCGACGCCAGCTTTTGCGGCGCCGTTGGTCGCTTTGCCGGCGGCAGGTTCGACGTTGGCTGGCAGTGATGCCCGGTCACGCAGGATGCGGGCGACGGCCTGGAGCATTTCATCGTGATCGAAAGGCTTGGCGATGTAATCCACCGCGCCCATCTTCATCGAATCGACTGCCGAACGCAGGCTGGCGTAGCTGGTCATGATCAGCACCGGTGTGCCCTGGCCGAGTTTGATCAACTCGGTGCCCGGTGCGCCCGGCAGACGCAGGTCACTGACGATCAGGTCGAACGTGGGAATGGTGAAGCGTTCTTGTGCTTCCTGCACTGAACCGGCTTCGCTGACCTGGTACTGGTTACGTTCCAGCAGGCGGCGCAAGGCGGAGCGGATAATTGTTTCGTCTTCGACGATCAAAATGTGCGGCATTGATTCGATACTCTCGACGGTCTCAGTTCACAGCGGACGTCGCTTCGACATGACGCGGCAAGGTCACCCGGATTCGGGTGCCGCGTTGGCTTTGAACATCAGCCGGGCTGTCGATGGTGATTTGTCCATAATGCTCTTCAACGATGGAATAGACCAGTGCAAGGCCCAGACCGGTGCCTTCGCCAGGATCCTTGGTGGTGAAGAAAGGTTCGAACAATCGGTCCATGATGTTCTTCGGAATACCGCTGCCTTCGTCTTCCACGATCAAGTCGACCGTGTGTTCGCCGGCTTCGCTTTTTACCCGCACCGCGCTACCGGGAGGCGAGGCGTCGCGGGCGTTTGAGAGCAGGTTGATCAGTACTTGGGCGAGTCGCTGCGGATCGCCTTCGACCCAGTGATCGGGGTCGCACAAGTTATAGAACTGCACTTCGAAATTGCGTCGGTTCAGCGCCAGCAAGCCGATGGCATCCTGAGCCACTTCGGCCAGACAGACGGGCTCATCGGTTTGCTGGTGACTGCCGGCGTGGGCGAAGCTCATCAGTGACTGGACGATGCGTGACACACGCTTGGTCTGCTCAAGGATCTGCCCGCTGATTTCCTTCAGTTCGCCATCGTCTTCGCGCTCTTCGCGCAGGTTTTGCGCCAGGCAAGCAATGCCGGTGATCGGGTTGCCGATTTCGTGGGCGACACCTGCCGCGAGTCGACCGATGCTGGCCAGGCGCTCGGAGTGCACCAGTTTGTCTTCAAGCATCTGAGTTTCGGTCAGGTCTTCCACCAGCAACACCAAGCCGCTGTTACCCGGTGCGAGCGGTTCATCGATCGCCGCTTTGTGCAGGTTCAACCAGCGGGTCTGGCCATCCAGGGCCAGGTGCTGTTTGTGTAAGTGTTCGTCCGGCAAATTAATGAAGCCTTGCAGGAGTTCTTTCCACGGATCGGCAATGGTGCTCAGGCGCGAACCGACCACTCGTTGCGCGGCAATCCCCGTCAATTCCTCCATGGCTTTGTTCCACATGAGGATTTCCTGATCCTTGGCCAGTGAGCAAACACCCATCGGCAGTTCCTGCAGGGTCTGGCGGTGATAGCGGCGCAGGGCATCGAGTTCGGCGGCAAGGCCAGTCAGGCGCGAGTGGTAGTCCTCGAGGCGACTTTCGATGAAGTGAATGTCTTCAGTGACATAGTTCTCGCCGCCTGCCTTATAAGGCAGGAACGTTTCGACCATGTCCTGAGCCACGCTCGGGCCCATCAGGCCAGACAGGTTGGCTTCGATGCGGTCACGCAATCGGCGCAAGGCGTATGGGCGACGCTCGTCGAACGGCAGGTAGAGATCGCGCAGCGCCTGTTCGACTTCTTTTTGTGCCGCCTTGGCGCCCAAGGGTTTTGCCAGCTGCGTGGCGAATTCCTGAGGCGACGCGGCGTGCAGTTCGCGGCGTTGCGGGCGACGCACATTGTCCACCGCACAGGCTTCGGCGGCGCTGGCCTCTTCAGGGCTGGCGTTGGTGAACAGCGATATCAGAGTGAACATCAGCACGTTGGCTGCCAGCGAGGCAATCGCCGCCATGTGCCAACTGGTGTCGTCCAGTACGTAGATCATGTTCAGCAGCGGAATATAGAAGCCCTGCAGATTGCCCACCAGCGGCAACAGCATCGTGACCAGCCACACCAGAATTCCCGCCAGCAAACCGGCAATGAAGCCGCGACGGTTGGCGGTTGGCCAATACAGAACCGACAGCACCCCGGGCAGGAACTGCAACGTGGCAACAAATGCGACGATGCCGAGGTTCGCCAGATCCTGCTCTGCACCCAGCATCAGGTAAAAGCCGTAGCCGGCCATGATGATCGCAACGATCAACGCCCGACGAGTCCACTTCAGCCAACGGTAGATGTTGCCTTCGGCCGGTGGCTGATAGAGCGGCAACACCAGATGGTTCAGTGCCATCCCGGACAGCGCCAGGGTAGTGACGATGATCAGGCCGCTTGCCGCCGACAAACCGCCGATATAGGCCAGCAGTGCCAAGGCTTTGCTGTTGGCGGCGATGCCGATGCCCAGCGTGAAGTATTCCGGGTTGGTGGTGGCACCGAGCTTCAGTCCGGCCCAGAGAATCAGCGGCACCGCCAGGCTCATCAACAGCAGGAACAGGGGCAGGCCCCAACTTGCACTGACCAGCGAGCGCGGGTTGAGGTTTTCGGTAAAGGTCATGTGATACATGTGCGGCATCACAATCGCCGAGGCGAAGAACACCAGCAGCAACGTACGCCACGGACCTTCTTGCAGCGGCGTGTGCAAAGCGGCGAGGGCGGTCTGGTTTTGCAGCAGCCAAAGCTCAAGGTGTTGCGGGCCGTCAAATACACCGTACAAGGCATACAGACCGACACCGCCGAGGGCGATCAACTTGATCACTGACTCGAAGGCAATGGCGAACACCAGGCCTTCATGTTTCTCGCGGGTGGCGATGTGGCGGGAACCAAAGAAGATGGTGAACAGGGTAATCAGTGCGCAGAAACTCAGGGCGACCCGATGCTGCACCGGCTCACGGGTGAGAATGCTGATGGAGTCGGCGACTGCTTGAATCTGCAAGGCCAGCAGCGGCAACACGCCGACCAGCATGAAAATGGTGGTCAGCGCCCCCGCCCATGTACTGCGGAAGCGGAACGCGAACAAATCGGCCAGGGACGACAGCTGATAGGTGCGGGTAATTTTCAGGATCGGGTACAACAGCACCGGCGCCAGCAAAAATGCGCCGGAGACCCCGAGGTAGCTGGATAAAAACCCGTAGCCGTACTGATAGGCCAGGCCCACCGTGCCGTAAAACGCCCACGCACTGGCGTAAACGCCCAGTGACAGGGTGTAGGTCAGCGGGTGGCGAATGATCGCCCGGGGGATCATGCCCCGTTCACTGACCCAGGCCACGCCGAACAGCACCGCCAGGTACGCGGCGCTGATCAGGATCATCTGGGTCAGGCTAAAGCTCATCGGCATCTTTTTGGCTCTGCAGGATGAAGGTCACGACGATCAGAATCAGCCAGAGCAGATAAGGGCGATACCAGGCGCCAGTGGCGTCGATCCACCAATCCATGATGGCCGGGGAGAACAGATAAATCCCCACTACCAGGAGCAGGACCAAGCGATAGATGTACATCCCGGTCTCTCTTTTTTATGCGCGTGCCCGAAAACGTGCGGCGATGGTAACGGATGGGCGCGCCACTGCAAGTGCGATCACTGCAGTTGCGCCTCAGGCAGGTTCAGTGTGCGCGGGATCAGCGTCGCATCCCAGTGGGCAATGCCCCAGTTCAACACTTCCCGTGGGCTGGCGTAAGCCAGTTCGGTAGCGGGATTTTGCCCGAGAGCGCGTAATGCACGCAGCAATAAAGGGGTGGCCTGATCTTCGGTCAACGGCGGCGAGCGGTAGGATTTGCCGAGTTTGTTGCCATCGGGCTGGGTAATCAGCGGGATGTGCAGATAACGCGGTTGCCGCAGGCCGAGCAGTTCTTGTAGATAGAGCTGGCGCGGCGTGGAGTCCAGCAGGTCGGCGCCACGCACAACGTCGGTGATGCCTTGCCAGGCATCGTCCAGTACGACAGCCAATTGATAAGCGTAGAGCCCGTCGCGACGGCGAATCACAAAATCGCCCACCTCGCGACCCAGATGCTGGCGGAATTCACCTTGCACGCGGTCGATGAAGTGGTATTCCAGCTCAGGCACGCGCAGGCGAATCGCCGCGTCTTCGGTGCCGTGGCCAGCGTTGCGGCACAGTCCCGGATAAATACCGTGGTAGTGCTCCAGCTGCTTGCGCGAGCAGGTGCAGGCGTAAGCAAGGCCGTGATTGAACAGGCGGTTGAGTACTTCGGCGTACGCTTCATGCCGGTCGCTCTGGCGGACCATTTCGCCGTCCCACTCGAAACCATAGCTTTCAAATGCCTTGAGAATCGCCGCCTGAGCGCCGGGTTCTTCCCGTGGCGGGTCGAGGTCTTCCATGCGCATCAGCCAGCGGCCACCCACCGCGCGGGCGTCGAGGTACGAGGCCAGTGCGGCGACCAGCGAACCGAAATGCAAATGTCCACTGGGCGTGGGGGCGAAACGCCCGATGTAGGTGGGGGAGGTGATAGCAGTCATGAGGGCAAGTTTACTTTGTCTGGTCGTGCTCAAGTCCCTGTGGGAGCGAGCCTGCTCGCGAAAGCGGTGTATCAGCCGCCATCAATGTTGAAGCTGATGGCCCTTTCGCGAGTAGGCTCGCTCCCACAGGTTGCTCTCCGTGGTGAATCTCAGAAACAAAAACGGAGCGTTCGCACGCTCCGTTCTTCGTTCAAGTCGATGTTACTTGCCGACTTGCTTTTCCTTGATTTCCGCCAGGGTCTTGCAGTCAACGCACATGTCGGCGGTAGGGCGGGCTTCGAGTCGCTTGACGCCGATTTCGACGCCACAGGACTCGCACCAGCCATATTCTTCGTCTTCAATCAGTTGCAGCGTCTTGTCGATCTTCTTGATCAGCTTGCGCTCGCGGTCGCGGGCACGCAGCTCGAGGCTGAATTCTTCTTCCTGGCTGGCACGGTCTGCCGGGTCCGGGAAGTTGGCCGCTTCGTCTTTCATGTGATCAACAGTACGGTCGACTTCCTGCATCAAGTCCTGTTTCCACTTGTTCAGGATCTTGGTGAAGTGAGCGCGCATGGGCTTGCCCATGTACTCCTCGCCCTTCACTTCTTTGTAGGGTTCGAAGCCGCTGATTGTCGTGCTTTGCTGTTGCTTTGCTTGGGTGGGCATGAAATGGACCGCCTCTACTCTTGTAATCCATCTGCGCAGGATTGCTCCATCACCGACACCTGCCGGCCCTGCGGCTGCAAGCGGGCGAACTTACCAGATCAAATCGGGGCGCGCTACTCCTGGATGTCGAGGTAGTGGCCCTTTGCGCTTGCAAATCATCGCAAAGCCTTGTCTGGTGGTGTTGGAGACCTGGTCAAATATTGATTTTAGTCAAACTTGGGGTACTCGTTTGAGTCGTTTATGGTCAGGTGCTAAGGCGTCAGACCGCTTTAGGCTCTCGCTCGTTCCTGCGCTTGGGTAGAATTGATTCTTTTCTCTGTTGAAGGAAGGCTAATGGCTCAGTCCTACAGTGCCCGCAGTCGTGCAATCGAACCTTTCCACGTCATGGCGTTGCTGGCGCGGGCCAACGAACTGCAAGCCGCTGGCCACGACGTCATCCACCTGGAAATCGGCGAGCCTGACTTCACTACCGCTGAGCCGATCATTCAAGCCGGCCAGGCGGCATTGTCGGCAGGGAAGACCTGTTACACCGCCGCGCGGGGTATTCCCGAGCTGCGAGAGGCCATTTCCGGTTTCTATCAGCAGCGTTATGGGTTGAACATTGACCCCAAACGAATCCTCATCACCCCAGGCGGTTCGGGCGCCTTGTTACTGGCCAGCGCCTTGCTGGTGGATCCGGGCAAGCACTGGTTGCTGGCGGATCCGGGCTACCCCTGCAACCGGCACTTCCTGCGATTGGTGGAAGGTGCGGCGCAGCTTGTTCCTGTAGGTCCAGAGGTGCGTTATCAGCTGACCCCTGATCTGGTTGCGCGTCATTGGGAGCACGACAGCGTGGGCGCGTTAGTGGCTTCCCCAGCCAATCCGACCGGGACGATCCTGACGCGCGATGAGCTGGCGGGGTTGTCTGCGGCGATCAAGCTGCGACACGGTCATCTGGTGGTGGATGAGATCTATCACGGCCTGACGTACGGCACCGATGCCGCCAGCGTGCTGGAAGTCGATGACAGTGCGTTTGTGCTGAATAGCTTTTCCAAGTATTTCGGCATGACTGGCTGGCGTCTCGGTTGGCTGGTGGCGCCTGAGGCCGCTGTCGGCGAGCTGGAAAAACTCGCGCAAAATCTCTACATCAGCGCGCCGAGCATGGCCCAGCATGCCGCATTGGCCTGCTTTGAGCCGGCGACCATCAGCATTCTCGAAGAGCGCCGCGCTGAATTTGGCCGTCGTCGCGATTTCCTGCTGCCAGCCTTGCGCGAGCTGGGTTTTGGTATCGCCGTGGAGCCGGAAGGCGCGTTCTATTTGTATGCGGATATTAGCAAGTTCGGCGGTGATGCCTACGCGTTCTGCCGACACTTCCTTGAAACCGAGCATGTGGCAATTACCCCGGGACTCGATTTCGGGCGCTTTCACGCTGGGCACCATGTACGTTTTGCCTACACTCAAAGCCTGCCGCGCTTGCAGGAAGCGGTCGAGCGAATCGCTCGCGGTTTGAAGAGCTGGCAAGGCTGATGCGTTTTCATCCTCCCCTCGAAGAAGGGCGTCTGATCCGTCGTTACAAGCGCTTTCTCGCCGATATCGAAACCGTTAGCGGCGAGTTGCTGACTATTCATTGTCCCAACACGGGCTCGATGCTCAATTGTCAGGTCGAGGGTGGGCAGGTCTGGTTCAGCCGTTCCAACGATCCGAAACGCAAGTTGCCCGGTACCTGGGAAGTCGGCGAAACCCCGCAAGGGCGCTTGTTTTGTGTCAACACCGGGCGAGCCAATGGTTTGATTGAAGAGGCGTTGCGCGCGGGTGTGATCAGTGAACTGAACGGTTTTACTGAGCTCAGGCGCGAGGTGGCTTATGGGCAGGAAAGCAGCCGGATCGATTTCCGTCTTGATTACCCCAGCGGCCCGGCCTATGTAGAAGTCAAAAGCGTTACCCTGGGCTTCGACGGCTCTGCGGTGGCCGCGTTTCCCGATGCGGTGACCCAGCGTGGAGCCAAGCATTTGCGCGAATTGGCGCACCTGGCCCGGGACGGGATTCGTGCGGTTCAGTTGTATTGCGTCAACTTGACCGGTATCGATGCGGTGCGTCCTGCGCAAGAAATCGACTCGGCCTACGCGGCGGCTTTGCGTGAGGCGGTGGCGTGCGGGGTGGAAGTGCTGGCCTATGGCGTGCGTCTGACCCATGAGGAAATGGTGGTTGATCGGCGCCTGGACGTGCTGCTCAGCGGCTAAAGGCTGACCCAGATACCTTGCGCGTCTTCGCGGCAGGGCACGGTGGTCAGCGATTGACCGGCGCAGGGGCCGGAAACGCATTCCCCGTCTTCGATCAGAAACAGCGCGCCGTGGGTGGCGCACTGAATCAGGCTGTTGCTGGGGTCGAGAAAGCTGTTTGGCGTCCATTCCAGGCCGACCCCGCGGTGCGGGCAGCGATTCACGTAGACGTAGACCTGACCACCCCGGCGTACGGCAAAGAGTTTCTGTCCTTCGATGTCGAAACCGCGACTGCTGGCGTCAGCCAATTCGACACCTGTGCAAAGAAACTTCATGTCTATCCTCAGATCCATCGCCTCGTGACTAGAAATGTCCAAGCTTGACGTTCAAATGCAAACAATTATCAAATGGCCGCCTTGCCCGTCGGGCGCAGGTGCCGGTGGCCGAGAATACGTGGCCTGCCATCTCGATGCCCGGGAAAAAACTTTAAAGGAAGCTGTCTATGCGCCTGAGTACCCGCGTTGCTGCGCTCTGTGTCGGACTCTTCGTCAGTCACCATGGCGCAGCGGACGAGTTACCGCAACGTTGGGTCACTGCCGGTGGCGCGCTGTCCGAGTGGGTGAGCGTACTGGGGGGCGAATCGAAACTGGTGGGTGTCGACACCACCAGTCAGCACCCGGAAAGCCTCAAGGCGCTACCAAGCATCGGCTATCAGCGGCAATTGTCGGCAGAAGGTATTTTGAGCTTACGCCCGCAGTTGCTGATAGGCACTGAAGAAATGGGTCCGCCGCCGGTGATCACGCAGATTCGTAACGCAGGGGTGCAGGTTGAGTTGTTCTTGGCTCAACCGGATCTACCGACGTTGCAGGTCAATTTGCAGCATCTGGGCAAATTGCTGGGGGCTGAAGACCAGGCTGCACAGGCATACCAGCGCTATCAGGCGCAACTCGATCAACAAAAAATCCGGGTGACCAAGGCACAGCTCACGCAACAATCACCGGGCGTGTTGATGCTGCTCGGGCATGCGGGCGGCAAACCGCTCATCGCTGGCAAGGACACCGCCGCCGATTGGTTGCTGCAACAGGCCGGCGGTCACAACCTGGCCACACATACCGGCTATAAGCCTTTTTCTGTTGAGTCACTTGTGAGCCTGGATCCCGAAGTGCTGGTGTTTGCCGACCGCGCACTGACGGGGGATGCGGCGCGTGCCGCGCTGTTCAAGGAAAATCCGATGCTGTCCTCGACCCGCGCGGCGAAGGGCGGTCGAGTCATGGAGCTGGACCCGACGTTGCTGGTGGGCGGATTGGGGCCAAGGTTGCCCGAGAGCCTGAAAAAGCTCTCTGACGGGTTCTTTCCTGGCACTGCCGACCAATGACCATTCTGGTTAAACCGCGTGCGCTGTTCATTGGTCTGAGCCTTTTGTGTTTGCTGGCGATCTGGCTGTCACTGGCGCTGGGGCCGGTCAGTTTGCCGTTGCTCGACACCTTGCACGCTGCCCTGCGCCTGCTCGGATTGCCGATTGCGCCGGACGGGCTGGAGCAAGCCGAATTGATCGTGGGGCAGATCCGTCTGCCGCGAACCGTGCTTGGCTTGGCGGTGGGCGGCGTGCTGGCGCTGACCGGTGTGGCGATGCAGGGTCTGTTTCGTAACCCGCTGGCCGATCCGGGATTGGTTGGAGTGTCCAGCGGCGCGGCATTGGGTGCCGCCATCGCGATTGTGGGTGGGTCAATGTTTGGCGGGCTGCCTGAGTCGTTCGGGCCTTATCTGTTATCGGTGTGTGCGTTTCTCGGTGGCTTGGGGGTGACGGCGCTGGTGTATCGACTGGGCCGACGCAATGGCCAGACGAACGTCGCGACGATGCTGCTGGCCGGTATCGCATTGACCGCTCTGGCAGGCTCGGCGGTGGGGTTGTTCACCTATCTGGCTGACGATGCAACCTTGCGTACGCTGACCTTCTGGAACCTGGGCAGCCTTAATGGCGCCAGTTACGCACGACTCTGGCCGTTGCTGGTGGTAAGTGCGGGCGTGGCACTCTGGTTGCCGCGTCGAGCCAAGGCCTTGAATGCATTATTGCTGGGCGAGTCGGAGGCCGGACATCTGGGCATCGACGTCGAAGGGCTCAAGCGTGAGCTGGTGTTCTGCACGGCATTGGGTGTTGGCGCAGCGGTGGCGGCGGCGGGAATGATCGGATTTGTCGGGCTGGTGGTGCCGCACCTGGTGCGCTTGCTGGCCGGCCCCGATCATCGAGTGTTGTTGCCCGCCTCGGTTCTGGCAGGTGCCAGTCTTCTGTTATTTGCCGATCTGGTGGCCCGACTGGTCCTGGCGCCGGCCGAACTACCGATCGGCATCGTCACGGCCTTTATTGGTGCGCCATTTTTCCTGTTCTTGTTGCTCCGGAGGCGCGCCTGATGTTGCGCACGCAAGACCTGCAAATCCGTCGCGGCGCCAAGACCGTATTGTCGGACATCACGCTTGAGCTCATGCCTGGCGAAGTGCTTGGCGTGCTCGGCCCCAATGGCGCCGGCAAAAGTACCTTGCTGAGTGCCTTGTGCGGCGAATTGCACGCCCATCATGGAAGCGTCTGGCTCGATGATCGCCAGTTAAGTCACTGGGCTGCAGCGTTGCGCGCCCAGCGCCTGGCGGTGCTGCCGCAGGTGTCGACCCTGGACTTTGCCTTTCGCGTCGAAGAAGTGGTGGGTATGGGGCGTTTACCCCATCAAAGCGGTCGGGTGCGCGATGACGAGATTGTCGCTGCCGCGTTGCACGCCGCCGATGCCGGGCACCTGAGTGGTCGCAGCTACCTGGCCCTGTCCGGTGGCGAGCGTCAGCGGGTGCATCTGGCCCGGGTGCTGGCGCAGCTTTGGCCGGGTGAGGCAGGGCAGACGCTGTTGCTCGATGAGCCGACCTCGATGCTCGACCCGCTGCATCAGCACACCACCCTGCAAGCGGTGCGCGAATTTGCCGATCGCGGCGCGGCCGTGTTGGTCATCTTGCATGATCTGAACCTGGCGGCGCGTTATTGTGATCGACTGTTGCTGCTTGAGGGCGGGCGTCCGGTGGCACTGGATACACCGGAACAGGTCCTGAAGCCGGAGCCGCTCAAAGCCGTATTCGGGCTGGAAGTATTGGTCCAGCGCCATCCGGAGCGTGGGCATCCGCTGATCATCGCCCGCTGATACTTGTCATTGAGGTGAACATGCGTGGAATTTTGCTGTTGGCCGTACTGCTATTGAGTGCCTGCCAACATGTCTCGGTGCCACCGCCGGTCAGTGCTGACATTCGGGACCTGAGTACCGGCCAAACGCTGACGGCGCAGGAACTGATCGAACGACTTGCCGAGCCTTCGCGGCTGATCGTCGGCGAGCAGCATGACAATCGCGATCACCATCAACTGCAACTGTGGTTGCTGCAGTCGCTGGGTGAGCTGCGACCACAAGGCAGTTTGCTCCTGGAAATGCTGATGCCGGATCAACAACAGCGCGTTGATGACGTTCGCCATGCCACGACGCCACCGGAAAATTTGCCAGCTGCCTTGGCTTGGCAGGAGGGGTGGGACTGGGAGCTGTACGGGCCGATCGTGCGTTTCGCGCTGACTCAGCCTTATCCGCTGCTCGCGGCCAATCTGGATAGCCTCGACGTTCGTGCGGTTTACGCCAAGCCTGCGCCATTGAGCGGTTCGCGTTCCAATGCCGCAGTGGTCAAGCAGGTGTTGCTGGCACAGATCAGCGACTCCCATTGTGGCTTGCTGCCCGCTTCGCAAATGCCCGCCATGTTGGCGGTCCAGCAGCAACGAGACCGGCGAATGGCTGAGCGCTTGGTGGCAGCCCCTACACCTTCACTGCTTTTTGTCGGTGCTTATCACGCGCGCAAGGACGTTGGTGTGCCGATTCATATGCTGGATTTGGGGCAGGCACAAGCGCCGGCGGTTTTGATGCTGGCAGAGCAGGGGGCCGAGGTGACAGCCGCAATGGCCGATTACGTCTGGTACACCCCCGCTTCACCGCCTAAGGATTACTGCGCACAGATGCGTCAGCAATTCGGCAAGTAACGGACAGGTTTTTCACAGGCAAAAAAAGACCCGGCAAGAGCCGGGTCAAATAACCGTGATTAGCCTGATGAGGAGATATCTGAGAGTCCGAACCAAGGGCTTTTCAAATATCGACCAGTCTCGCGACCAGTTGTGATAATCATATCGATTCTCATTACCAAGTCAGCCGCTGTTTTTTGATTTCTTTTAAATGCGTCGCCAGTCCGTTTCAAAGCCCGGTAAACACTGGGGCATGAGGTCGCGAGCCTGAGTGAAATCAATACCTCAAGCCTTGTGGCGCGACGAAATCGCTTCCAGCTGTTTGTTCAAGGCTTCTTTTCGCTCGGCTGGAATGTCATTCCAGTGCACATCCATCAATGCGCCTTCGATTGCATACAACAACACCTTGGACGCTCGAAACCCGCGCGTACGCACGGCTCGATAAGCATCCACCGCCCCAAGGCGACGCAAGTCCGAGGCACTGTGGATACCCACGGCATGCAGCCACTGCGCCGACGTCTTGCCAAGATTTTTCAGGTGCTGCAGTTCATCATTCATCAAGCCTCCTTGCGACGGCCGAACGGAGCGTGTGCGAGCTTCTCAGGAGTGTAGCCATCAGTAGGAAAAGCGTGATTGTTTGGCGGTTTTCGACGTAAAAGCTTCTAAGAAGCAAACTCAACAACTTGGCTGAGTGTCGGCGAATGCAAATGGGGTGGGTACTAGAAGTCTAGCTGTCGCGAGCAAATTCGGAGTCCAGCGCAAAGTGGCGCGCTGGACTTGTCAGGTAAAGCGTCTTTTTAACGAGTGCGATAACGCAGGCGAGTGCCGAAGTTCATCGACATCAGGATCTCGTCCGCGCTCAGCTCTGGCGGGAAGTAGGCGCCGGAGATCTGGGCATGAGCCAGGCTGGCCCCTTCGAGGGATGCGTTGCGAAAGTCGATGCCGCGCAAATCGGCGGATCGGAAATAGGCATCGGTAAAGTCGACCCCATCAGCGTTCAGCTCACGCAAGTCCAGCCCCCGGAAATCGCCACCCACCATGTCAATGGGGCCGTCTTTGGGCCGTTCGTTGTTGAAGCCTGTGATGTCGTCTTTGTGCAGCAGGGCATACAGCGGGGTGTCGAGAAACTTGGGCTGGCTCATGTCGCATCACCTGATGGTTTTATGACGCCAGTATAGTGCCACTATTTGACAGCCGTGAAGCCTGGGGAGGCCTCACGGCTGAAATAGTTTTACAGGCCTGGCATGCGTTGACGAATTTGCGCGACGACCGTATCGAGGGTCCCGCTTTCATTGGTCTGGACACGCTTGCTGCACAGAATTTCTGCAGGCGTCAGTGGTTCACGATTGGCTTGCTGGGCTTCGATTATGGCCAGGTTGGCGTCGGACGGATCCTTGTTGTCTGCCTGGCGCAGGGCCAGCCAGCTTTCGATCACGGCTTGTGGTGCGTTGCAATCGAGGATCAGGAACGGTGCACCTGTGGCCTCGGCGATTTTTGCCGCGCCGTCGCGCTGGTCGCGCTTGAGGTAGGTGGCATCGATCACCACCGGGAAACCGGCGCGCAGGATGACCCCGGCAATCTCATGCAGACGGCTGTAGGTGGCGGCACTGGCGTCGGCACTATAAATGCCGGCCTGCGGTTCATTCGCTACGGTTTGTTCGCCGAACAGACGTTTGCGTTCTACATCCGAGCGAAGGCGAATGGCGCCCAACGCTTCGACCAGACGCATGGCGACGTGGCTCTTGCCGACAGCGGACACACCGTGGGTAATCGCCATGAAACGCGAAGGAATGGTGCTGTAGCTTTCCGCGAGGTTGGCGTAGTTGCGGTACTGGCGCAGGGTCGTGGCGCGCTGCACCGGGTCGGCTTCGGCCGGCATGCTGAACAAGCTGACCTTGGCGCGAACCAGTGCGCGGTAGGCTTTATAGAAGTTCAGCAGTTCAAGGCCTTGATAGTCTCCGGTCAGCTCCAGGTATTGGCTGATGAAGCGGCGTGCCAGGGACTTCAGGCCACGGTCTTCCAGGTCCATCGCCAGGAAACCGGTGTCGGCGTAGACGTCGGTGAAACGGAACGGCTCGTTGAACTCGATGCAGTCGAAGATCACGACCTTGCCACTAATCACGGTAGCGTTGCCTAGATGGATATCACCATGGCATTCACGAATGAAGCCTTCGGCTTTTCTCTGGGCGAACAGTGGCTTGAGGCGTTCGAAGCTGCTTTCGGCCCAGGCTTGCAGGGCGTCGAGTTGCAGCAGATCAGCCTTGTCGCTGAGGAACGGGCGGATCTGTTCGAAGTTCTGGCGCACCGGTGCCATCACGCTGTCCGGGGTGCCAGCTTCGTGTTCGGCAGGGACTTTCGGCGCGGAGAGGTGAAATTGGGCAATCTGCGCAGCCATTTCGTCGATGTGCGCGGTGGTCAGTTCGCCATTGGCCTGCAGGGTGCTGAGCAGTTGGCTTTGTGGGAATTGACGCATTTTCAGGGCGAAGTCGACGACAGGGCCTTCACCGCCCAGTTGTGGCGCTTCGGCGCTGCCGGTGATTGGCAACACTTCCAGATACAAATCGTTGGTCAGGCGCTGGTTCAAGCGCAGTTCTTCACCACAGAAGTGCTCGCGGGCGTCGAGGCTGGTGAAGTCGAGGAAGCCGAAATTCATGGGCTTCTTCACTTTATAAGCAAAGGGGCCTGTGAGGATGACCCAGGAAATATGGGTTTCGATGACCTGGAACCCGTCTACCGGATGCGGGTAGAGGGCCGGGTTTTGCAGAGCGGCGATCAGGGACTGGCTCACAGGCGATCCTTCAGAGTCTGGGAAAAATTCAAGGCCGCCATTATGGCCGCAAGTCCGCCTGACGCAAACCTCGGAGGGCGTCTGTCGAGTCTGGATAAAGTGCGTATAATCCGCCGCCATGACTCGTACTCGATCCCCCCGCACTCCAAAAAAACCACCTTCCAGGGGCCTGAGCCCATGGTTGGGCTGGGCCCTTAAACTCAGTCTGGTCGGCCTCGTGGTGCTCGCCGGATTCGCGGTTTATCTCGACGCTATCGTCCAGGAAAAATTCTCCGGCAAGCGCTGGACCATTCCGGCCAAGGTGTATGCGCGCCCGCTCGAACTGTTCACCGGCCAGAAGCTGAGCAAGGAGGACTTCCTCACCGAGCTCGACGCCTTGGGCTACCGACGTGAAAGCGTGAGCAATGGCCCGGGCGCAGCCTCGGTCAACGGCAATACCGTCGATTTGAATACCCGCGGCTTCCAGTTCTATGAAGGCCTGGAGAAACCTCAGCCCGTGCGCGTGCGTTTCTCTGGCGACTATGTCGCAGAGCTTTCGGCGACCAACGGTTCGAAGCTATCGGTGGTGCGGCTGGAGCCGCTGATGATCGGCGGTATTTACCCGAAAAACCTGGAAGACCGCATCCTGATCAAAATCGATCAGGTCCCGCCTTATCTGCTGGAAACCCTGATTGCCGTGGAAGATCGGGACTTCTATAGCCACTGGGGCGTGTCACCGAAGTCGATTGTCCGGGCTGTCTACGTCAATACCTCTGGCGGCAAAATGACCCAGGGTGGCAGTACGCTGACACAACAGTTGGTCAAGAACTTCTACCTGACCAGCGAACGCAGCCTGTCGCGCAAACTCACCGAAGCCATGATGGCGATGCTGCTTGAGCTGCATTACGACAAACGAGAAATTCTTGAGGCTTACCTTAATGAAGTGTTCGTTGGTCAGGACGGCCAGCGCGCGGTTCACGGTTTCGGTCTGGCCAGCCAGTTCTTCTTCGGGCAGCCGTTGTCCGAACTGAAACTGCACCAGGTCGCCATGTTGGTGGGAATGGTCAAGGGGCCGTCCTATTACAACCCGCGCCGCAATCCTGAGCGGGCCCTTGAGCGACGCAATCTGGTGCTCGATGTCCTTGAACAACAAGGCGTCGCCACCGCTGAGCAGGTCGCTGCCGCGAAGATAATGCCACTGGGTGTGACGACGCGCGGCAAGCTGGCCGACAGCTCTTTCCCGGGTTTTATCGATCTGGTTAAACGCCAGTTGCGCGAAGACTACCGCGACGAAGACTTGACCGAAGAAGGTCTGCGGATCTTCACCAGCTTCGACCCGATTCTGCAGATGAAAGCCGAAGCCTCGGTCAACGACACGTTCAAGCGTCTGTCCGGTCGCAAGGGTTCCGATGAAGTCGAAGCCGCCATGGTCGTGACCAACCCGGAAACCGGTGAGGTCCAGGCCATGATCGGCAGCCGTCAGGCCAGTTTTGCCGGTTTCAACCGTGCGCTGGACGCGGTACGCCCCATCGGTTCGTTGATCAAGCCGGCGGTTTATCTGACGGCCCTTGAGAAGCCCACTCAATACACGCTGACCAGCTGGCTGTCGGATGAGTCCTTTTCGGTCAAAGGCGCGGACGGTCAGGTCTGGAAACCGCAGAACTACGATCGCCGTTCCCACGGCACGGTTTTCCTGTATCAGGGGCTGGCGCATTCCTACAACCTTTCAACCGCGCGCCTGGGTTTGGCAATAGGTGTACCGAACGTCCTCAAGACCCTGGCTCGCTTGGGCGTGACTCGTGAATTTCCGGCGTTCCCGTCGATGTTGCTGGGCGCAGGTGGCATGACGCCGATTGAAGTGGCGACCATGTACCAGACGTTGGCCAACGGTGGTTTCAACACACCGATGCGCGGGATTCGCAGCGTATTGACCGCCGAAGGTGAACCGCTCAAACGCTATCCTTTCCAGATCGAGCAGCGTTTTGATCCAGCGTCCATTTACCTGATCCAGAGCGCCATGCAGCGGGTCATGCGTGAAGGTACCGGCAGTTCGGTTTATAACGTGTTGCCCAAGACCCTCACCCTGGCTGGCAAGACCGGTACCAGTAACGATTCCCGGGACAGCTGGTTCGCCGGTTTCAGTCAGGACTTGCTGGCGGTGGTCTGGCTGGGCCGCGATGACAACGGCAAGACGCCATTCACCGGCGCTACCGGCGCCTTGCAGGTCTGGACCAGTTTCATGCGCAAAGCCGATCCGCTGCCGCTGGACATGCCGCAGCCGGACAACGTAGTTCAAGCCTGGGTCGATTCACGTAGCGGTCAAGGCTCCGATGCGGGCTGCCCAGGCGCTGTGCAGATGCCGTATATTCGCGGCAGCGAACCACCTCCCGGTGCGGCTTGTGGTGGCGAAGGCCCCGCTTCCGGTGAAACGGTGATGGATTGGGTCAAGGGCTGGATGAATTAAGCAAAGAGGGATTCAAGTGAACAAGTGGTTGATACCAGCGGTTGTCACCGTGGCGTTGCTCAGCGGTTGCTCCACCGTACAACGTGGTTCGATTCCGGTTGAGGATTCCGGCACGGCTGTGTCCAACAGTGAGCGGATTTCGGCGAATGGCGGCTTTCGCAAGACGACTGTGAAACGTCCTGCGCAAGCCCAAACCCAATCCCAGACCCAGGCGATTCCGCAAGGCGATACCGGTGTGGTGGTGATGATCCCGGGTGGCGGCGCTGCCACCTCCGCACCGATCAGTACCTCGCCAATCACACCGGGTCCGATTACTCCTGGGCCGATCGATACGTCGCCAGTCCAGTCTGCACCGATCGATCAGGGCAGCTACAGCATGCCGTCGACGCCGAGCGGGATTCCTTCGGCGAGCGCTGGCGGTCTGTCAGCCGACGAGCAGCTTGATGGTCCGGTGCTGGCGCTGTTGACCACGGCTCAACAGCAACAGGCAAGCGGCGACCTCAACGGTGCTTCGTCCAGTCTGGAGCGTGCTCAGCGCGTCGCGCCGCGTGAGCCGCAGGTGCTTTATCGTCTGGCTCAGGTGCGCATGGCTCAAGGGGATGCCGCGCAGGCTGAACAATTCGCCCGTCGTGGTCTGACCTTCGCCAATGGCCGTCCGGATCTCCAGGCCAGTCTCTGGGACTTGATCGCCCAGGCGCGAGACAAACAAGGTGATTCTGCCGGCGCAGCTTTGGCCCGTCAGAAGGCCAAGGTATCGCTGTGATGGACGCACGTTTCCCGAAGATTGCCGAGCAGCTGCTGCTGATTGAGCGTGAACTGCGGGTGCAGGGGTGGTGGGGTGACGTTGCACCCTCTGCTGAAGCGCTTTCCAGTGTCGAGCCGTTTTCGGTCGATACGCTGGACTTCGAACAGTGGCTGCAATGGATCTTCCTGCCCCGGATGAAAATGATCCTCGAGCAGGATCAGCCATTGCCCGCCGTATCCGGGATTCAGGAAATGGCCGAAATGGTCTTCGCCGCCCGTGATGTCCAGGGCAAGGATCGGCAGCTGCAAGTGCTGCTCAAAGAGTTTGACCTGCTGATCACCACCTCGCGCTAACACCGATCCTTCTTTGTAGGAGCCGAGCTTGCTCGGCTCCTACAGCAGTTCTGCACAACCTGTTTCTGTGTTTCGCCAATGCGTTCCTGACGTTGTTGATCGGTCAGGCGGTGCATCTCGCCGCTCACATCCTCCGAAGTCGGGGATTGCTCCGCAGTTTCACCAGCTTCGTTCTCGTACCATTTACTGGTGTTGAGTTGCGCAATCGAAGCTAACACAGTCGCTGTTTGGCGATTTTTTCTTGCTTTCTCATGTGCTTACTTCAATAAAGCACATTGACGACTTGACTTGCAGAGGACGAAACAGAAGAATCCAAAGTCCGCTGTAGAGGGACTGCCAGAAGCAGGCCCACTCAGCAGATCATGAGGCGCACACCCGCGCCGACTTGTTACACCCGCAACGCGTTACCTCGCGCTGGGTGGGAAAGGCCCGCAACACTTGGGACGATCCCAATACTTGCTCAGTCAGTGCTGACGTAGTCGGCGACCACCGTCGCTCATGCTCTGCTGAGAAGTAAACCTATTAAGACCCGTCCCCGTTTGAGTGGACGGTATTCTGGCGTTTTAGAGGTGAACAACGTGGAGCTTTTATCTGGCGGTGAGATGCTCGTCCGCTTCTTGCGTGACGAAGGCGTCAAATATATCTACGGGTACCCGGGTGGTGCTCTTCTTCATGTATACGATGCCCTGTTCAAAGAACCGGAAGTGACTCACATCCTGGTTCGTCACGAGCAGGCTGCGACCCATATGGCTGACGGTTATGCCCGTGCCACCGGTAAAGCCGGCGTGGTACTGGTGACTTCCGGCCCGGGCGCAACCAACGCCATCACCGGTATTGCCACGGCCTATATGGACTCCATTCCGATGGTGGTCATTTCCGGCCAGGTGCCTAGCAGCATGGTGGGCACCGATGCGTTCCAGGAAACCGACATGATCGGTATCTCCCGGCCGATCGTGAAGCACAGCTTCATGATCAAGCACGCATCGGAAATCCCGGAAGTCATGAAGAAAGCGTTCTACCTGGCGCAATCCGGTCGTCCGGGTCCGGTCGTTGTCGATATCCCGAAAGACATGACCAACCCTGCCGAAAAGTTCGAATACATCTTCCCGAAGAAAGCCAAGCTGCGTTCCTACAGCCCGGCCGTCCGCGGTCACTCCGGGCAAATCCGCAAGGCGGCAGAAATGCTCCTGGCGGCCAAGCGTCCAGTGATGTACGCCGGCGGTGGTGTGATTCTCGGTGGTGGCTCCGCGCCGCTGACCGAATTGGCGAAGATGCTCAACCTGCCAGTGACCAATACCCTGATGGGCCTGGGTGCCTACCCTGGCACCGATCGTCAGTTCATCGGCATGCTCGGCATGCACGGCAGCTATACCGCCAACCTGGCAATGCACCATGCCGACGTGATCCTTGCAGTCGGCGCGCGTTTCGATGACCGCGTGATCAACGGTCCGGCAAAGTTCTGCCCGAATGCCAAGATCATTCATATCGACATCGACCCGGCTTCGATTTCCAAAACCATCAAGGCAGACGTGCCTATCGTCGGTCCGGTCGAGAGCGTCCTGACCGAAATGGTCGCGATTCTCAAGGAAATCGGCGAGACCCCGAACAAGGAGTCCGTTGCCAGCTGGTGGAAGCAGGTCGACGAGTGGCGCGGTGATCGTGGCCTGTTCCCTTACGACAAGGGCGACGGCAGCGTCATCAAGCCGCAGACCGTGATCGAAACCCTGTGCGAAGTCACCAAGGGCGACGCCTTTGTGGCCTCCGACGTGGGTCAGCACCAAATGTTCGCGGCGCAGTACTACAAGTTCAACAAGCCGAACCGCTGGATCAACTCCGGTGGATTGGGCACCATGGGCTTCGGTTTCCCGGCGGCCATGGGTATCAAGTTGAACTTCCCGGATGCGGATGTCGCCTGTGTGACGGGCGAGGGCAGTATCCAGATGAACATTCAGGAACTGTCCACCTGTCTGCAATATGGTTTGCCGGTAAAAATCGTCATCCTGAACAATGGCGTTCTGGGTATGGTTCGCCAGTGGCAAGACATGAGTTACGGCAGTCGTCACTCGCACTCCTACATGGAGTCGCTGCCTGACTTCGTCAAGCTGGCAGAGGCCTATGGCCACGTCGGCGTGCGCATCACCGACTCGAAAGATTTGAAGTCGAAGATGGAAGAAGCGTTCGCCATGAAAGATCGCCTGGTGGTCATCGATATTTCGGTCGACACCAGCGAACACGTCTACCCGATGCAGATCAAAGACGGCTCCATGCGCGATATGTGGCTGAGCAAGACGGAGCGTACTTAATCATGCGACACATTATTTCCTTGCTTCTGGAAAACGAACCGGGCGCTCTGTCTCGTGTAGTCGGCCTGTTCTCGCAGCGCAACTACAACATCGAAAGCCTGACCGTGGCGCCAACCGAAGACCCGACCCTGTCGCGTCTGACGCTGACCACGGTTGGCCATGATGAAGTGATCGAGCAGATCACCAAGAACCTGAACAAATTGATCGAAGTGGTCAAATTGGTCGACCTGTCGGAGAGTGCTCACATCGAGCGCGAACTGATGCTGGTCAAGGTCAAGGCCACCGGCGCCCAGCGTGCCGAGATCAAACGCACGACCGATATTTACCGTGGGCAGATCGTTGATGTCAGCGCCAGCGTGTATACCGTTCAACTGACCGGTACCAGCGACAAGCTCGACAGCTTCATTCAGTCCATTGGCACTGCGTCGATTCTGGAAACCGTCCGTAGCGGCGTAACCGGTATTGCCCGCGGCGACAAAGTACTCAGCATCTAAACCAAATTAGCGAATGGCCTGAACGGCCTGGATATATAGGGGAATTTCATGAAAGTTTATTACGAAAAAGACTGCGACCTGTCCATCATCCAAGGCAAGAAAGTTGCCATTATCGGTTACGGTTCCCAAGGCCACGCTCAAGCGTGCAACCTGAAAGACTCCGGCGTTGACGTTACTGTTGGTCTGCGTAAAGGTTCGGCCACTGTTGCCAAAGCCGAAGCTCACGGCCTGAAAGTGACCGACGTTGCTTCCGCTGTCGCGGCTGCCGACCTGGTCATGATCCTGACCCCGGACGAGTTCCAGTCTGCCCTGTACAAGAACGAAATCGAGCCGAACATCAAGAAAGGCGCCACCCTGGCCTTCTCCCACGGCTTCGCGATTCACTACAACCAGGTTGTTCCGCGTGCTGACCTCGACGTGATCATGATCGCGCCGAAAGCACCGGGCCACACTGTGCGTTCCGAGTTCGTCAAAGGCGGCGGTATTCCTGACCTGATCGCTATCTATCAGGATGCTTCCGGCAACGCCAAAAACGTTGCGCTGTCCTACGCCGCTGGCGTTGGTGGCGGTCGTACCGGCATCATCGAAACCACCTTCAAGGACGAGACCGAAACCGACCTGTTCGGCGAACAAGCCGTTCTGTGCGGCGGTACCGTTGAACTGGTCAAAGCCGGTTTCGAAACGCTGGTTGAAGCTGGCTACGCGCCAGAAATGGCCTACTTCGAGTGCCTGCACGAACTGAAACTGATCGTTGACCTCATGTACGAAGGCGGTATCGCCAACATGAACTACTCGATCTCCAACAACGCTGAGTACGGCGAGTACGTGACTGGCCCGGAAGTGATCAACGCCGAGTCCCGTCAGGCCATGCGCAACGCCCTGAAACGTATTCAGGACGGCGAATACGCCAAGATGTTCATCAGCGAAGGCGCAACCGGCTATCCTTCGATGACCGCCAAGCGTCGTAACAATGCCGCTCACGGTATCGAGATCATCGGCGAGCAACTGCGTTCCATGATGCCGTGGATCGGTGCCAACAAGATCGTCGACAAAGCCAAAAACTAAGTCACGCCCTTGTACGGAAAACGCGGCCTAGGCCGCGTTTTTTCGTTTGGGTCGCCGCTTCTGGTATAAAGCTGCATCGTTTGTGGCCGAACCGTCGTCCCAGACACCTGTCGAAAACTTTCCATCCTGTTGCAAGGTAACGTCCATGAGCGAACGCCCCGAAGAGCCAAACCAGGCTTCTGACGCCGAAAGCCTGCTGCCTATCGATGAACATATCGAGGAAGGGCATGACGCTGAAGGTCGCAAAGTCCGGCATCGTGGTATCTATCTTCTGCCGAATCTGTTCACCACTGCGAACCTGTTCGCAGGGTTTTATTCCATCATTAACTCGATGAGCGCCCAGGCCGCCTTGAGCGCCGGTGATTCGGTCAATGCGAGCAAGTACTTTGCTTTTGCCGCAATCGCGATTTTTGTCGCGATGGTGCTCGACGGTCTGGATGGTCGTGTGGCTCGCATGACCAATACCCAGAGTGCTTTTGGTGCCGAGTACGACTCGCTGTCGGACATGGTCGCCTTCGGTGTCGCGCCGGCATTACTGGCGTTTGGCTGGGCCTTGGGTGATATGGGCAAGGTCGGCTGGATGGTTGCCTTCATCTATGTGGCGGGGGCGGCATTGCGTCTGGCGCGCTTCAACACTCAGGTCGGCACTGCGGACAAGCGTTACTTCATTGGTCTGGCCAGTCCGGCTGCGGCGGGTGTGGTTGCGGGAATTGTCTGGGCGTTCAGCGACTACGGCATTCAGGGGTCGAAGATGTCCTTCCTGGTTGCGCTGATGGTAGCGGCTGCCGGCATGCTGATGGTCAGCAACATCAAGTACAACAGCTTCAAGGAGCTGGACTTGAAAGGGCGCGTGCCTTTCGTGGCAATTCTTGCGGTGGTGCTGGTCTTTGCTGTGGTATTCAGCGATCCGCCACGCATTCTGCTGCTGGTTTTTCTCGCTTACGCGGCCTCTGGTCCGGTGCAATACCTGTTGCGTCTTCGTCGGCACAAAAACGCCGAGTGATGTAATTTCCCTCATACTCCGCAGTCTATTGGTGCATCTGTTCTCCAAAGCTGCGGAGTTGCCATGCTGATCAAAGTCCCCAAGGCGTCTGACTGTCATGAGTCGGACGTCACGCCTGAATCCTTCTATCTATCTCGTCGAAATGTTCTCGGGGCTGCCGGTGCAGGTTTGGCTGTCAGTAGCCTGCCGCGCTGGGCTTGTGCCGAAGAGGCTGCGCGTTATGCGGACGTCGAGCCTGGCAAGGCGCCTTCCTGGTTTGCCGAAAAGCTTCCTTCTACTAAATGGGGGGCGATTACCGTCAAGGACGAAGCGATCACGCCCTTCAAGGATGCAACCCACTACAACAACTTCTATGAGTTCGGCACTGATAAAGGCGATCCTGCTGCGAATGCAAGCGCACTGAAGACCGAACCGTGGCGTGTGGTGGTGGATGGTGAAGTGGGCAAGCCAGGGCGGTATGCGCTGGAAGACTTCATGAAGCCTTATCAGTTGGAAGAGCGGATCTATCGTCTTCGTTGTGTTGAAGCCTGGTCGATGGTCATTCCGTGGATCGGGTTCCCCATTTCGGCCTTGCTCAAGCAAGTCGAGCCGACCTCTCAGGCGAAGTACATTCGTTTCGAAACCCTGGAAGACCCCAAGAGCATGCCGGGTCAGCGGTCAGGCTTTGCCTTGATTGACTGGCCGTATGTAGAAGGGCTGCGTCTGGATGAGGCGATGAACCCGCTGGCGATACTTGCGGTCGGCATGTACGGGCGTGAACTGCCTAATCAGAATGGAGCGCCGCTACGTTTGGTGGCGCCCTGGAAGTATGGCTTCAAGAGCATCAAATCCATTGTGCGTATCAGTCTGGTCAGTGAGCAACCGAAAACGACATGGCAGAGCATTGCGGCGGATGAGTATGGTTTCTACGCGAATGTGAATCCCGAGGTTGATCACCCGCGCTGGACTCAGGCCCGGGAGCGCCGATTGCCAAGTGGTTTGTTCAAGCCGAATGTGCGGGACACGCAGATGTTCAATGGCTACTCAGATGAAGTCGCCTCTCTATATACAGGGCTCGATCTGCGGAAGAACTACTGATGCGTTTCCCGGTTTGGCGTATTGGCGTTTTCATTGCGGCAGCGGTGTGGCCGCTGCTCTGGCTGTATCAGGCGTGGGCGGACGTCTTGGGTCCTGATCCGGGCAAGGTGCTGGTCGATCGACTGGGGTTGGGTACGCTTGTGCTGTTACTCATTACGCTCAGCATGACGCCGCTGCAAAAACTCACCGGGTGGGCAGGGTGGATTGCGGTTCGAAGGCAGTTGGGGTTGTGGTGCTTTGCTTATGTGGTTATGCATTTAAGCGGCTATATGGCGTTCATCCTGGGGTTTGACTGGTCGCAGCTGGGTGTTGAGTTGCGCAAGCGGCCGTACATTATCGTCGGTGCGTTGGGGTTTCTGTGTTTACTGGCGTTGGCGGTGACCTCCAATCGCTACAGTCAGCGGCGTTTGGGTGTGCGCTGGAAGAAACTTCATCGCCTGGTCTATGTAATTCTCGGGCTTGGGTTGCTGCATATGTTGTGGATCGTACGCGCCGATCTGAAGGAGTGGGCGGTGTATGCCTCTATAGGGGTGTTGCTATTAGTGTTGCGAATACCGGCAGTTGCCCGTCGAATCCCGCGTTTAGTGGATAAAAAGGCACCGTCTGTACGAAAGGCGTAATTAAAGGTTGACGGCAGATTCTGGATGTCTATAATTCGCCTCACTTCCGGCGCAGTCGAAACGGAAAACTCCTTGATAAACAAAGAGTTACGCAGTTTTCGACAGCAAGCGGCTTCAGTTCATCGAAGCCCGAAAGGAAGTTGAAAAAGAGGTGTTGACAGCAGCGTGTAACGCTGTAGAATTCGCCTCCCGCTGACGAGAG